>NZ_JBLZRT010000026.1:0-63133 GCF_048564745.1 Microcystis sp. | reverse complement strand
ACACCAAGGGGAAGAGAGCCGATTTACTTCAATAAGCCATTTTAGCAGCAAACAAGAGGTAAAAGAGTGGCTCTTCTGGTTTCTGTGTGGAAACGAGGTCTATACTGATAGTTTCTTCGACAAAATAGTCCTAAAAGTGTTACCCGATAAGCATTTCACGATTCCATAAGCAAAAATTATCACACAAAGTCGAGAAGAGCCAAAGAGTTAATTGCTCGAACCGATCTCTCCCTATTTCGGGCGAAATCTTTGGGAAAAAATCAGCTAGTTACTAAAGAAAAGGTTGAATAATTTCTGTGATCGCTTGACGTTGGCAATCGTCATATCCCCAGCGCTCTAGAAAGGCTTGATATTCTCCTTGTCCGCTGTTTAAACTGGTGGCTAGTTGTTGTAATTTTTCCTTTAAGGCTGGCGACAATAACTGCTTAATTAGTTGACCAGTTTTTTCTTGGACTTTCTCAGAACCTCGGGCGTTTTCTTCGTCTCCTTGACCACGATGATAGATGACCATTGCCGTGGACATAGCCAGATTTTTAACTAATAATTCATTCACCAATATCGGGGAAGTTTTTAAAGCATTGATTACTTCTAAACTAGGATATTCCGTATAGGATAAATCGCTTGTTAGGTAAGTAACAAAAAATCCTCTAGCTCCATTTTCTGTCGAGATTAGCTCAGTAATTTTTTGAGTGATTGTATTGGCATCTAAAAAGTCAATTTGAGTTAGTAAATCTTGAGTTTGTTGGATAGCATTTTCAAAGCTTATACTCATACCCATACCTAGCCTTCTGTGAAGTTTAAGAGAAAAATACTAAGCATCTAAAGCATTTAACCAATTAGTTAAATCCTCCAATGTCGAAAAATCCAATAAAGCGTCCACCACTCGTTCAAGATCATCAATATTCAACGTCATAATCCGACTCTCTAGAGCCACATCAATAGATCCTAACTTACGTTTAATCAGACGAATAATTAGATTTCTTTCTCTTGCTAAACCCTGTTCTAAACCCTGTTCTAAACCGCGGCGCATCCAACTGGTGGTAATCTGCATAACTCCCTCCTGTTCGGGTTGAATAAATGTGCTAATCTCCTGTTGAAATTCTATCTCCTCGGACGAGTTGAGATTGAGATAGGTATCGACAAAGCCTGAAATCAATTGCATTCTAGCCGCATCTAATCTTAATGTTACCAATAATCTTAGACATTGTGCCTTAACTTTTGCTCTATCCCGAGGGGCAATTTTCATCTTGGCCATCAAAGCGGCAGCGACGGGATTAGCTTGATTGAGAAAATCGCGCCAATTCAAGCGATTTAACTGGACAACTTGATAGTTAAATTCTAACACTTTCAAGTCGGGAAACGCAATTTTATATTGACGAATTGCTTCTTTTTGCGGACGCTCATAGGAAAATATGACAATCGGATAAACTGGTAAAGCAAATTTTTGATGCAGGCGAGCAAAATAAGTAAACATTCGCCGATTAAATTCTGGTTGAGAGCTAGACTGTGCTTCTAGATGAATTAAGAAAAATGATGATTGTCCTCGAAATTGAACTTGGGCGACTAAATCACTTTCATACTTTTCTCCTTCCGTGACATCGGTAAAGACTTCTTTGTCTAAAAATGTGATCTGATTAGGCTCTAAATAATTAATAACCTCAGGAAAAAACAACTGAATAAATTCAACAAAAAAAGTCGCAATTAATTCCTTAAATAAACGATCATGGTCAATAACATTATTCATACATAATAATTATACACGAAGAATCTTTCAGCTTATCTTCATGACTTTTTGTAGTAATTATCAAGGTTTTTTCCATGACTAGCACTAAGAGACAAAGAAATTAAATCCTCGATATTACCTTCCATATTAGCACAAATTTGAGCGAGGGGTAATAGCAAATCCTGTTATCGTACTAAATCCGTTGAGTATAGGCTACTTATTAGGACAGGCAAAAGACAAGAGGCAACAGGAGGAATAAATCATCAGTCTTTAATAACCGGATTTAGTGTCATAAGAAGAGTAAGGACGAGGAGATAAAATGCCCAAAAAATCCTACTTAGCCGCACATCTAAGTTCAGAGCAAATGAAAGATAGATACAGAGCAAATCAAGATTCGGTGGCAACAAGAAGATGGCACTTGTTGGGTCAAATATCGTTAGAATAGACAATAAAAAATGCGGCAGTAGCTGTGGGATTAGATTATCAATATAGTTTTAAAATTCTCAAAATATCTAATCAATCAGGATAAGAAGGAGTTAAAAATCTCAAAAAAAAGAGTCAGGAACATCGGAGAGGAAAAGAACCTTTATTGAAGGAAGAACAATTGCCAAAATTAAAATTGAATAAATTCGGGAAAAATTACGGTAATTTTGCCGGTTAAATCAATTCCCTGCTATCTCCACCAAAGCTCTTGCTAGTACAAGGGTTCTATCTAATTCTAAATTATCGATTGAGAATAGAAATAATTCGATGATTTTGAGTAGTTTTTCCCTGAATTATAGGACGTAGTTGCTGCACCAGTTCCCTAGAGCGTCTTATTTTTGCTTCTGGTAATAAATGCTCATGGGTATCGGCAAATAAACTAAAATCTGCTTGCAGATTAAGAGTTTTTGGATTGTAGATTAAAGGCACTATATTAGACAATTCTTCAATAGTTTTTTTAACATTTTTGACGGTAGTTTCATCGGTCTTAGCATAAACCCAAGAGAGAGAAACTACTAAATCAGCACCTTTAGCTTTTAACTCCTCTTGAAATTGGGCGATGCGTTTGAGGGAGTGTTGAGAAACAGGTTGCTTAAATGTTCTGCCCCGCCATTTACGTGTATGCTTTTTGACTACGGTAGGATCTCCTTTTTCTGTGATTGGATCTGATAAATAACCCCTAGCTTTTCCTGTTTGTATAACATCAACAGCAGTTTTTACTATAGCGCTTAAACTAGGAACTCCCATTAACCAAGTCTCGGAAACTAATTGTTCTAAGGGTATATTTCCTAAACCCGGTTTTCCAATAGCAACACCAAAGGGAACCGAACCAAATAAACCATCACCATAACCAATACCATCATCGTCCAGTAACATTAAATACTCAGGAATGAGAACCACTATATCCCCCGGACGTACCTGTTCTAAAATAATTGGGCAAATGACATTTAATCCCAAATCTCCCTGTAAACCAAAGTTAAAAACTGGGATTTTTAGCTCCTGTTCGAGGAATTGAGAGTTAATACTATATTGTACTCCCGACCCCCCCGCAAAAATTATTCGTCTCGGTGCATCTATCTGCTTGGCAAAAGATACTTTTTGTTCGTACATTTGTAGGAGCCACTTTAATTCACCACCGTAGTATACGTTATAAAAAAAAACCAAAGACCAGGCCACCCCAACGGTAGCTAACCAAGGCCAAAAAGTAAACATTTTCTTCATAAGTTTAGCTCCTAGAGTTGAATCAAGAGAATCACTAATTCTAGTTAAAAAAAGAGATAATTGTCTTATCTTTCTTGCCATAATTGCCAAATAGTTGCCACATATTTCCGTCCTTTTGACAAATAATCCCAGAGATTAATTCCAGTTTTACTCTCACCATAAATGCGGGGAACGCAAAGATAAGGAACTTCCACTAACTTATAACCTAAACGATTGGCACGGGTTAATAAATCAATGCAGTATTCTCCATAATCTCCCTTTAAGCGAATTTTTTCTAAAACCTGAGAACGAACGGCAATAAAACCACTGGTATAGTCGTGAACTTGATTGCCTAGCATCACGATGGCCATGCGATTAATAATCCAGCTTAACATCCGGGCCATCAGTCCGTGGGCAACATCATCACCCCCCGGAATCCAACGAGAACCTACGGACATATCAGCTTTTTTAGCTCGAATCGGTGTGATTAATTGCGGCACATCTTCTGGAGGCATAGATAAATCACAATCCATCCAAGTAATAATTTTAGCCCCATACAGATTAATTGCGTCGTCAATACCTCTCTGTAGAGCCGAAGTTAACCCTTTCTCATTGATTCTGCGACACAAAATTACCCCCGATTGGAATTGCGAATCTTGAGGAGGAGTGGGGTATTGTTTGGCTAAATCTTCTACTATCTGCCAAGTTTCATCGGGAGAATTATCATCCACCACTAGCACTAAATAAGGACTAGGAACACTAGCTAGTAAACGTTCAATTAATTGACTAATGTTATCTCGCTCGTTATAAGTGGGTAAAATCGTACAGACTAAATCATTAGCAGCTGGAGTAATTGTTGGCTTATCCTCAGATTTTTGGTCTAGTAAACCTGTCTGAGTAGCAGATATAACTATTTCATAGAAAGGATATTTACCAATGATTCCAGAGCGATTTATGCCAATTTGAAACTTTTGTCCATCTTGGCTAAATTCCAGTTTTTCTGGTGGGGATTCTAAGAGTTTACAAGGGGAGTAGGGATAGCAAACGTAGGGAAAACTAGATAATCCTTGACCGACTAATTCTTGGCATAGTTTAACCATGGCTTGATTATCTTCCACACGGAAGAAAGTTTTTTGTTTCTCCAAACCAAAACCCAAAACTTGTGCCGCATATTGATGAGAAAAGGCAACAATAGAATTAGTATCCTCTTCTATGCTTTTGATGGCTGGCGCTATCCCCTGATGGGTTTTATAGAAAAATTGTCCACCTTGATAAATGTTTTTATAGACACCTATTGCCATTAAGATTAACAGTAAAACCAAACTTCCCTTGGCTACAAAAACTTCTTGGTTCGCTCCTATAATTTTTACTTGTTCCAGCGTTAATAAGGTAACAAAGGGGATAAGAGGCAATAAATATCTCGGTCCCCATTGTTTCCCTCCCACCATGACTTCTCCCGGGGCAATATCGACCAAACAAGACACCCCTACTGTGTAGATAAAATAGAGAGCATAGACAAAAAGCATTTGTTTATCTAGAAATATATTGGCGATGTCAAATAGATAACAACTGGCTAAAAGTATCAGGAAGTAAATTATATTGCTCTTGACTAACGCCTTGGTTTTGAGCATTCCTTGCCGGCGAAGATTGACGAGAACAGCCAAGATGATAATCGCCGTGACACTAATTAAAGTTACGGGAATATCCTTGGCAAAATTCAATTTTTGACCGCTCCAAGTGAGCAGGTAAGCTAAGGGAATTATACAGATAGGAAAATGCACCAAAAAAGAGCTATTCAACTGATAAAAACTGGTCAGGGCTTCTTGAATACGTTTTTTCCAAGAAAACTCCTCAAGGACTAACAGAGCGTGAACTCCTAGAAAACGATTATAAATTAACTTATTGCACAACCACAGTAAAAACACACTAACAATCATGCCTAGCACAAAACTAAAAGCTATTCGATTAGTTAGCAGAAATTCAGAAAAATTAAGATTTTTCTCGGTTGAATACCAAGCAAAAATTGAGGTTTGTTCTGGAGTTAAACCCAAGAAAACTAATAAAGTTAAAGTTGCCACTAGGGCCAGACATTCGGAGCGGAACCATACTGATAAACCCACTAGAAATCCGCCTAATAAATTGGGCAGCCAGCCACTATTAGCTGTATCGGGTAGAAAAAAAGCGATAACAATTCCCAAAAATCCTAAAGTAACAGCGAGGGTATGTTCACAATATATGGCACTGTATAGAGTTAAGGGAGAAGCAAAAATCAAAATAACTAATCCCAAAAGACTCCCCCAACTGTCTAGGGAAAAAGCGGGAATTGCTCTTGAAAAACTGAGCCACAATACCCAAATTGATAGGAGGGGAATCAAGTAAAACCCACGATAACCCCAAAGTTTATAAAAAAGGGAAGTTAGCAAAGAGAATGGAAAAGGAAAAGAGATATAATAACGTTGATTTAAGTAGTAAACAAAAGGGGGGCGATAAGTGTATAAACCCTCTTGCCAAAGACGAGTAACCCAAGCTTCTGCGCGCTCAACTAAGTCAAATCGCCATAGACCATTACTTAACTGACGAGCTAGTAAAGCTTTCAGCGCCCCATCGCCATTAAAAAAAACATCCTTGGGAACTGAAATACATAGATATAGGGAATAAAAGCAACCAGCGGCAATTACTACCCAAGATAAAAATTCTGTGCCAATTATCATAAAAGTCGGTTTTTATTCAAAAAATTTTTCATCAATTTTTCATCCCTACCCAGCCTCAGCAAAAACTTGCTGAACTGCTTGGGCTACTCGCTCAATTTGCTCGTCCGTGAGAGCTAAACCGCTAGGCAGATAAAAACCTCTGCGCGCCAGTCTTTCAGCCACGGGACAGGCAACATTTTGCAATAATCCCATTTTGTGAAATACCGGTTGTTCGTGCATACACCAGAAAAAAGGACGCGTACCAATCTGATGTTCTTTGAGGCGTTTCATCGCTTCCATAGCATCAAAGTTAACCTCATCTTTGAGAACAATACCATAAACCCAATAAATATTTTCGGCATAATCAGTTTGAGGTAGGGGCAATTCTAGACAGGGGATATTTTGCAATAATTCCCTGTAGCGTCTGCCCATTTTTCTCTTGCGCTGGACAAAAGTTTCTAGCTGTTCTAATTGTGCTAAACCCACTGCCGCTTGCAGATTAGTCATCCTCAGATTCCAGCCCAGTTCTTCGTGAATAAAACGTCGTTGGGGCTGAAAATATAAATTTCTCAGGGAACGACAACGCTCAAAAATATCCTCTTGGTTGGTGACAATCATGCCCCCTTCCCCAGTGGTAATATGTTTGTTGGAATAGAAACTAAAGATGCTGATATCACCGAAACTGCCACAGGGTTTACCTTGATAGGTTTGACCGTGCATTTCCGCCGCATCTTCAATAATTTTTAAACCGTATTTTTGAGCTAATTCTAAAACTGGAGTCATTGCCACCGGTAATCCGTAGATATGAACCACCATTATCGCTTTAGTGCGGGGCGTGATTTTTGCCTCTATCTGTCCGATATCCATGTTCCAAGTCTGCGCTTCGCAGTCCACGACCACGGGAATCGCCCCGGCTTTGACAATGGCAGCTCCGCAGGAAATGATGGTAAAAGTGGGGAGAATCACTTCATCCCCCGAACCAATTCCTAAAGCGACGATGGCCGCTTCTAAGGCCATAGAACCATTGCACACGGAAACGGCATACTTTCGCCCAACAGCGAGGGCAAAATTTTCTTCAAATTTCTGAACGAAGGGCCCTTCGGAAGAAATCCAACCGCTATCAATACATTCGTTAAGATACTGTTTTTCCTTGCCCGCAAGTAGTGGCTCATTGACGGGAATAAAGCTACTCATGCTATCTCTGCTCCCGCCATTTTAACCACAGTTTCCTCAATTCCTGTAAAGCGAGTTTTATCCTGATTACCAACGTAGGGACCTTGTTTTACTTCAATCATTTCTACTTCTTCTAAGACTTGGAAACCATGACCACCTTGGATCAACAAAACCACATCCCCATCTCTCAATATATGACTTTCTAGATATTGTTGGTCGTCATCATAGAAATCTACCCGCAGTTTTCCTCTTTTGATAATTAAGACTTCCTGGGTAAAAAATACTTCCCGTTGTACTTTGTTATGAACGTGGGGCATAATACTTTTTCCCGTCGGGTGTCTCATATAGGCCAACTGTTGGGAAAAATCATCGGGAGTTAGGAAATGAATCCCCTCTTGGTTAAACTCTCGTCGGAGAATTATCGCTAAAACTTTACCCTCTTTCGTGATTTGAGAAATTGGCAAAGAGTTAAATTGACTTTCTGGCTTATTTTTCTGATTTTGTTGGCGGAGAAAATCTAAAGATAAAAAGTCTGAAGCTAGTTTAAACATGAATTTAACCCCCCTAGGGAATGGTTGTGAGAAAGGCTGAAATTAATTGACAGCAAAGAAGGGGCGAACCAGTGACTAACTTTTGTCACCCCTGGTAGGCTAATTTAATTTAATTAGCTAAAGCTTAATCTAATTAACCTTCTGTTAATTTAGTTAACAGAAGGTTAATCCCGACTAAGGCAAGATGCCTCTACCATACATTTAAGAAAACACGGGAGCATCTAACTTTAGAAATAAGTAGAAATACTTAAGGGTAAAAAAATAGAATTAAACAGGGGTCTCATGAAGATAAGCGGAACGATGGCGAAGCACTTGTGGAACATTTAGAACACAAGTCCGAGCATTTGTACTAAAATATCTAATAGACGGCTAACTGCTATATTTTCTGATGACGATATAAATAGGGTTTGCTGAAAAAGTTTTTCGTGGGGGCAGGGTGTGGGGTGTGGGGTGTGGGGTGTAGGGTTTTACCGATTTTCATCTGGTCAATTACCTAATTTTCAGGGAAAAAGTACCTGAATTTTCCCCCCGCTCACTCCCAGGTCCGGTACTTTTGGATTGACAAAAAGTCTAAAAGTCTTATCCAGCAAGGTTTTTAGATTTATTCAGCAAGCCCTAAATAGCAAAAACTATAGACGAATAGCTATGAGCTTTGGTGAAGAATTTCAATTACTGCTGCGGGCCCGTTATCCTCTCATTTATGTTACCACCCTAGAAGAAGAACGTCTCGAAAAAGCGATCGCCGATATTGCCAAACAGAGCAATAACCGTGCTGTCTATGTCTGGGATTTTGTGGATGGTTATCAAGATAATCCCAATAATGAGAACTTTGCTCGGCGTAATCCCCTGCAAGCTCTTGAATTCGTCGAAAAGCTGCCGTCTAACATCGCCGCGATCATAATTTTACGCGATTTCCAGCGCTTTTTAGAAGATATTGCCATCGCCAGAAAATTGCGAAATCTGGCCCGTTCTCTGAAATCTCAGCCCAAAAACCTAATTATCGTCGCTCCCGAACTGTCTATCCCCTCGGATCTAACCGAAGTAATCACCGTCGTCGATTTTCCCCTCCCCAGTGGCGAAGAAATTAAACAGGAAATCCAGCGATTAATCGCTGCCACCGGACAACCCGTCAAAGAACCACTCCTCGATGAATTAGTGCTTTCTGCCCAAGGATTATCCCTAGAGAGAATTCGTCGGGTTTTAGCCAAATGTTTAGCCAGTCACGGCAAAATTGAGCCAGAGGACGTGGAATTAATTTTGGCAGAAAAACGCCAATCGATTCGTCAAACCCAGATATTAGACTTTTATCCCGCCACAGAGCAGATTTCTGACATCGGCGGCCTAGATAACCTCAAAGATTGGCTGATTCGTCGCGGTGGTGCTTTTAGTGAACGCGCCCGCGCCTACGGTTTACCCAATCCCCGGGGTTTACTATTGGTGGGAATTCAAGGGACGGGTAAATCCCTGACAGCGAAAGCTATTTCCCATCATTGGCACTTACCCCTACTGCGTCTAGACGTGGGGCGTTTATTTGGCGGATTGGTGGGAGAATCGGAATCGCGCACCCGTCAGATGATTAATCTCGCGGAAGCTTTAGCTCCCTGTGTGCTGTGGATAGACGAAATCGATAAAGCTTTCGCCGGAGTGGATGGGAAAGGCGACGGAGGAACCACCGGGCGGGTTTTCGGGACTTTTATCACTTGGTTAGCGGAGAAACAATCGCCCGTTTTTGTCGTCGCTACGGCTAATAACATCCAATCTTTGCCCCCGGAAATGTTGCGAAAAGGACGCTTCGATGAGATATTTTTTGTCGGACTACCTAGCCAAAAGTCCCGCGAGGAGATTTTTAGCGTTCATTTAGGGAAAGTCCGGCCCCATAATCTGAAAAGTTATGATATAAAGCGATTAGCCTACGAAACTCCCGATTTTTCGGGGGCAGAAATCGAACAAACCATCGTGGAAGCGATGCACATCGGGTTTAGTCAAAATCGTGACTTTAGCACCGATGATGTGCTTGAGGCCGCTAGTCAGATTATACCCCTGGCCCGCACTGCCCAAGAACAGATTCAATTTCTACAGGATTGGGCTAAGTCCGGTAAAGCTCGTCTAGCCTCTCGCGATGATCGTTTTAATGTCAATCCTAACAGTTAATTTAGCACCAATATGAAGCGTTTATCTGGTTTATTGCAATTTATGGTCGGTTTTGTCATGGGAGTGGCGATTCTGGTCGGTGGGGCCACTGCTGTCGCCTATATGCTTCTCTCTGGCATGAATTCTAATCCTCCTAAACCCGTCTTTACCGAGGAGAAAAAAGAGGAAACTAAGGAGGAAAAAGCTGCTAAACCCCAAGCTGAGGTGAAAGAGTCTCCTAATACCCCAACACCAAAAGCTTCCCCGAAACCCAGTCCCGAAGCAACAAAAAGAGAAACCAAATCCGAGGGTTATCAAGCGCGGGTGACATGGCAAAGCGGTTTAAGTTTGCGCTCTGAACCTACCAGTGAATCGACTCGTCTCGGCGGTCTGGATTATAATACTAAAGTCAGTGTGGTGGGAACCAGCAGCGATGGCCAATGGCATCGTGTGCGTCTGTCCGATGGTCGCGAAGGTTGGATTAAAGCGGGTAATATTTCCAGAGTCGAGTAAATATTTAGAAGGGTTAGGTTTTCTAAATCTACCCCTTTCCCTAATCAGTAATTGGACAAAGTTAAATTCACACTCTGGCAGGAGAGAACCCCGGAACTGCTCAACTCCAGAAGTAAAAAATATCTGTGATTAATTCTGTCTGGGTACTTAATCACTACTTCAAGAACGATTATCGCGATTAACTTTCCTGATTAACCAATAACTTGCCGCTAAAGCTAAGGTTCCCACAGTGAGGGCAATTAAATCATCTTTACTGTATTTATTGGGGTCGAAAATAATAATTTTTCGAGAGATGGCAATTAAAGCCGTAACTACGACTAATTCAACCTGTACGATGTGTTTTCTTAAGTAAGCAGTGACGTTTTCTAATAACTCTAAAGCGATCAAAATATTGAGAAATAATCCGAAGATTTCAATTAAAGTTTTACTAAAAAAACCGACGGGTTCCGTAGTAAATAAATCTTGGATTAAGATAACTACTAGGTCATAAAGAGAAACAATAATAACAACAATTAAGGCTACGGATAAAACCTTAGAAACTATGTTTTCAATGAGATGAATCGACTTCATGAAATCTTCATCGCGCCATTGTTGACCAAAATTGATAAGTAGTTTCCGTATCTGTTTGAGCATGATCGATTAAGTAAAAAGTAAAAATTATTATTGTATTTTATTGCTAATTGTTCTATTTAGCTAACAAGTAAGCTGATCCCCCCTTAATCCCCCCTTAATAAGGGGGGTGCTGATCCCCCCTTGATCCCCCCTTGATAAGGGGGGTGCTGATCCCCCCTTGATCCCCCCTTAATAAGGGGGGTGTCTGACAATTTTTAAAATCTACCTACTTAGAAATAATCTTACTTGAAGAAGGCTTCCCTAAAAAAAAAATCTAGGTGCGATCGCTATTAAGTCAACCGCACCCAAAACTAATACAAATGCTCACATCTAGCTAACATCATCGTGAGCGAAACGATTATAGAGGAAGTCGAGGGCATAGTTACGCAGACGATAATATTCCGGATCCTCCATAATTCTCTCCCGATCGCGGGGACGGGGGAAATGAATATTCATCACTTCGCCGATTTTCGCTTCCGGTCCATTGGTCATCATTACCAGCTTATCAGCGAGGAAAAGAGCCTCATCGATATCGTGGGTAATCATCAACACCGTACAGCGTTTATCTTGCCAGATTTTCAGCAATTCTTCCTGTAATTCCTCTTTGGTAATCGCATCCAACGCACCGAAAGGTTCATCAAGAATCAACACCTCCGGACGGATAGAAAGAGCGCGAGCGATCGAAACCCGTTGTTTCATCCCCCCGGAGATTTGGGGAGGGGTTTTATCCATAGCTTCGGTTAAACCCACCATAGCTAAATGTTCCCGCACGATCGAGCGTTTTTGTGCTTCCGGAGCATTGGGAGACACCGCATCTACCGCGAGATAGACATTTTCAAAAACGCTTAACCAAGGCAATAAAGCATAGTTTTGAAACACTACCATGCGATCGGGCCCGGGTTTAGTAATTTTCTTACCGTTAACTTTAACGATCCCATCGGTGGGAGAAGAAAAACCCGACACCATATTTAATAGGGTCGATTTACCGCAACCGGAGTGACCGATCACACAGATAAATTCACCTTCATCGATGCTGAGATTAACATCCTTGAGGACGGTGTAGGGGCCTCTAGGAGTGGGATAAACCTTAGAAACTCCTTCAATGGTGACAAAAGCTTCTTTACTGGGGGCCTGGGTTGCTCGGTTAACTGTGTCGGTGGTGGTGTACATGATTAGTCTTTGGGGGAAATTAGTTAATAGGGGCAATGGCCGGGGATAATTGGCTAGGAATTATCCCCTTAGTCGATTTTTAGGCAATTTTGCGAGATTCACTGGCACCAGGACGAGCATCAATAGCCACTTCGGCCATGGTGACGTTTTGTTTGATCTCTAAACTATTGAGATAACCGATCGGATCCTCGGCATCAAACTCGATACCATCGAATAAAAGGATCGGTGTGCGACGATATTTAATATCCCCTAGACCCAATTCCCGGGCCGCGGTACTAAAAACACCCACCCGACAGACGCGTTCGAGAATTTCTACCCAGTTACGCGGGAAAGGAATGTGGCCCCAGCGTGCCATTTGGGTCATCATCCAGAGGTGTTCGGTACGACTGGGACGATTTACCCCATCTCCATAGAACAGATGGTGTGCATATTCTTTCATCGGTCGATCGAGACTGCACGCATAGGAGTTGGGATCACCCAGTTGGATATAATCGATATTGGTACTAAGATACTGACGACTGGCGAGGATTTGACGAATTTCTTCCTGATTCCCTTCCTCGGCACAGTAGCGACAACCTTCCAGCAGTGCTTTGACTAAAGCGACATGGGTATTAGGGTATTTATTGGCCCAATCTTCCCGGACTCCCAGGGCCTTACCCGGGTGGCCCTGCCAGATTTCTAAGTCGGTGGCGACGGTGTAACCGATACCCTCCATGGCGGACCTGAGATTCCAGGGTTCACCGACACAGTAACCGTCAATGCTACCAGTTTTCAGGTCGGCTACCATTTGGGCCGGGGGAATAGTTTCGAGGTGAACATCTTTATCGGGGTCAATTCCCGCTGCCGCTAACCAGTAACGTAGGAGCAAATTGTGCATCGAGGAGGGGTGAACAATGCCAAAAATATGGCGCTGCTCCTTCGATTCCAATAGCATCTGTCTTAAGGCGTTACCGTCAATCACTCCCTCGTCATAGAAGCGTTTAGCGAGGGTGACACCGTTACCGTTACGAGTCATCGTCAGGGCGCTGACAATCGGCAAAGGTTGCTCCTGATAACCACCGACGGTTAACCAGGTGGGCATTCCCGAAGGCATTTGCGCCCCGTCGAGGAATCCCCCTGCGATCCCATCCACAACCCCTCGCCAACTGGTTTCCCGGACCAAATTCACCTCATCTAGACCATGTTTAGTAAAGAATCCCTTTTCTTTGGCCACTGCTAGGGGCGCGCAAGCGGTGAGGGGAACAAAACCGATTTCTAGATTGACTTTTTCTAAACCGTGACGGGCAATAACTTCGACTTTGCGGGCGCGCAGTTTTTTGATCCGTTTTTGTTGGTTGAGGAAATAGATAATTTCACTCCGGAGACTGTAGTAACTGGGGTGTTCCACCACTTCCATGCGTTTGCGGGGACGGGGGATATCCACTTCCAAAATACCGCCAATTTTTGAGCCGGGACCGTTGGTGAGCATGACGATGCGATCGGATAATAGCACCGCTTCATCCACATCGTGCGTCACCATTACCGAGGTCATTTGGTATTCTTCGCACAGCTGCATTAACTGTTCCTGTAGATTACCTCTAGTCAGGGCATCTAACGCCCCAAAGGGTTCATCTAAAAGGAGGACTTTCGGACGGATGGCTAGGGCGCGAGCGATCGCTACCCGTTGTTTCATCCCCCCCGATAATTCGTTGGGACGTTTATCCACTGCATGACGAAGATTGACCAGATCGATATATTTTTCGACTTCAGCTTTTCTTTCGTCTTCTGATAGTTGGGCGAGAACTTGATCGACGGCCAGAGTAATATTTTCTTTGACGGTTAACCAGGGTAAAAGGGAATAGTTTTGGAAGACTACCATGCGATCTGGCCCTGGTTTTTTAATGCTTTGACCTTGCAAAGTCACCACCCCTTCCGTGGGCAAATCTAAACCAGCGATCATGTTTAAGAGGGTGGATTTTCCGCAACCGGAGTGACCGATAAGGGAGATAAATTCCCCTTTTTTGATCTGTAAATCGATCCCTTTTAAGGCCACATATTCACCGCCACCACTGAGGGGGAATACTTTATCGATGTTATCGACAGCGACAAACAAACTCATAGTTTTTTTCTCCTTAAATTTGCTCAAGTTTCAGTTATTTGAAAAATGGGGAAAGTTTCCCCATAAATTCCCTATTGACGAACGATTTGATTTTGCAACCAAGCCATAAAGCGATCGAGTAATAAACCCACACCACCGATATAAAACAGAGCGAGAATAATATCGCTGATGTAGTTATTTTGGTAGGCATCCCAGATAAAGAAACCGATACCGACGATACCCGACATAACGATTTCCGCCGCGATAATCGCTAACCAAGCTAAACCGATCGCAATTCTCAAACCAGTGAATATGTAGGGAAGAGCCGAGGGAATTAATATCTTGAAGAAGAATTTTTTGCTGGACAATTGCAAGACTTGTTTAACGTTGATATAGTCTTGGGGAATTTGTTGGACACCGACGGTGGTATTAATCAAAATCGGCCAAACTGCGGTAATAAAGATAACGAATAAAGCGGCCGGTTGGTTTTGTTGTAAAGCGGCCAAAGATAGGGGAACCCAAGCAAGAGGAGGAACTGTTCTCAGGAATTGGAAAAGGGGATCGAGGGCCTTATTTAAGAAGGAATTTAAACCGACCATAATCCCAACACCAATACCCACCACTGCGGCAAAAGAATAACCGATTAATACCCGTTGCAGACTGGCTAAAGTTTGCCAGAATAGTCCCTTATCAATGCCCCCACGATCAAAGAAAGGGTACATTAAATAAGTACGGGTACGCTCATTGGTGATTAGGTCGGATGGGGGGGGTAATTTGATTAATCCCACCATCGAGACTAATTGCCAAACAATCAGAAAACCCAAGGTACCGATAATCGGGGGAAGAATGTCTTGGGAATGCTTTTTCCAGAATTTACTGAAGTTGAAACCACCGTTACTTTTTCTGCTGACGCTACTTGCCATTTTGCCGTTTTCCTTTGTTGAAAATAAAGTTACTTGATTGGGAAGAGAAGAAAACATTTTTGGGATTGATAGACTAGATTTTTTATGCACCTAGCCTATCGAGAAAAGCTCGCTATTTTTTAATTGCCAAACTATCGAGATAAGCTTGGGGATTGGCAGGATCAAAAGTCTTGCCATCAAAGAATTTTTCGACACCGCGGGAGGTACTGGTGGGAATATCAGCTGCGGGAACTCCTAATTCTGTAGCTGCCGCTTTCCAAAGATCCTCGCGGTTAACCTTGTCGATTAATGCTGAGGCAGTGGTTAAAGTTTCTTTCGGCAAGAAACCCCAACGAACACTTTCGGTTAAAAACCAGAGATCATGACTCTTATAGGGATAGGAAACGCTACCGGCGGGATCTTTCCAGTAGAAAACCCCTTTATTTTTGTCGGTGATTTCCGGTTTACCGTCACCCATTTTCTGCATTCCTTTGAGGGGACTGGCGATAATTTCTTCTTTGAGGTTGAAATAAGCCGGTTTAGCGAGAATTGCCGCCGCTTCTGCCCGATTTGCCTCTTGATCGAGCCATTGCTGCGCTTCCATAATTCCTTTTAATAAGGCCTTGGTGGCTTTCGGGTTTTTATCCACCCAATCGGCGCGGATAGCGAGGTATTCTTCCGGGTGGTAAGGCCAGATTTCTGCGGTTAAAGCTGACATAAAACCGATCTGATCAGCCACAATGCGCGCCGGCCAAGGATCACCGGTACTAAACGCATCCATGGTTCCCGTTTTCATGTTGGCCACGGTTTGGGCTGCGGGTACGGCAATTAGATTAATATCCGTATCGGGGTTAATACCACCGGCGGCTAACCAGTAACGAATCCAGAAGTCTTGGTTAGCTTTCGGGAAGGTATAGGCGGCTTTGAAGGGAGTTCCCGTCGTTTTCATGCCGAGGATGTAATCTTTGGCGGGTTTCAGGTCTAAACCGATATTTTTGCCCTCGTGTTTACCTGCGATCGCAATTCCGTTACCCTGGGTGTTTAACTGCGCTAACACATACATGGGGACTTTAACGTTATTTTTGGTGATTAGTCCCTCGGAAATTAGGTAAGGCATGGGCATTTGCCACTGTCCTCCGTCAATTCCGCCCGCATCTGCCCCAATTTCCACGTTATCTCTAGCAGATCCCCAGTTTGCTTGTTTGGAGACTTCCACATCGGCCATCCCGTATTTAGCGAAAAAGCCTTTTTCCTTGGCAATAATTAAGGGTGCGGCCTCAACGATAGGAATATAACCTAATTTAATTTTGGTGGTTTCAGGAGCTTGTTCCGGGGCGATGGCGACGGGAGAAGCAACCGGGGCAGCGGGCGCGGTGGTGCTGGTTCCACCCGTACTGTCGGGGGGATTACCCACACAACCTTTCAGGACAACGGCCCCTGCCGCTGAAACTGCCGCCGTGGTTAAAAATTTCCGTCTCGAAAAATTTGACATAGAATCTCCTACCTGCTGCTAAAGCAAATATGTGTGCTGAATTATGGGTAAAGGAATCCCTCGCTAAACTTCCCTTCTAGCCCGTGCTATAGAAATTTAGCTATGGAATATTGAATCTCGATTGAACTTACTAAATAAGTCTAGCGGAATTTGGAAAAAATAATTAATCCGAGCGAGAATTTTATTTACAAAAATTTAATTCGATTGATAAGAATTAATTAAGACCATTGATATATCTAGCTTCTAGCCACTTAAAAAGGTTTCCGCAGGAGCGCCGGCGCAGGGGTGATGGGGTGATGGGAGTAGGGAGAAACAACAAAATGAGCCAAGGGTGAGTTTTAGGAATGCGGTTCCTTGCGGCTTGGTAGAATGGACAATATGCTTTCACCCCAAAGTAATGACCAGATCTAAAAAGCCGAAATCACCGAACTCCTCTGATTCGCCCACCTCTCCTGCCTTGGCTCTCTCTTCCCTACATTTTCGTCTCCAAGCTTTAGAGGAGGAGCATCAGTGGCTCCTCAAGCAGATTGGCAGAAAACGCACCGAACTGAAGAAATTCCTCGACCAGATGCGTTCCCTGGCGACGGAGATTTTCCAGAGAGGGCAACCCCTCTATGAAAAACTTACCGACCTCGACCGCGAAATACACGCCCTTTTTGACGAAATCCTCACTGCTAGAAAAATGGGGCAGCAGACAAAGAAAAGCATTCTCGGAATTTACGAGACACTTCAGTTAACGGGGGTGATTAGCCCAAAATTTGACGATGGAGATGAAGAACTAGACGAACTTTTCGGAGACGAAGAACCAGAAGGAGCATCGGAGCAATCCGCGCAGGATTTCTTCTCTGGGGGAGACTCCTATGGCCGTCACGATGATGGAACAGAGATATCACCTGAAAGCTCGCCTAAATCTCCTGAATCTAGACAAATACGCCGCACTTTCCTGAGAATGGCCGAGATTTTTCACCCCGACAAGGTTACGGATCCCGAAACTCGGATGCGTCACAATGAGATCATGAAGGAAGTCAACCTTGCCTATAAAGAGGGAGATATTGCCAGACTGCTGGAAATCGAACGACAGCATCAAATGGGGGACTCTTTCGCGGTTGAAGGCTCATCGGAAAGCGACCTTAAACGACAGTGCGAGAAGGTTGAAACCAATAACGAACTACTTAAAAAGCAATACGAGAACCTGAAAAGAGAACTGCGCTCGGTGCGAAATACCCCGGAAGGCGAGATGGTGAGGGCCAGTCGCGCTTGTGAGAAGGATGGCATCGACCCGATTGAGCAAATGCTAGAGGAGATGAAATTACAAGTTCAATCCACCGAAAAAGTCTATAATTTTGTCCGTGACTTCCGCGATAAAAAGATAACGGTTAAAGAGTTTCTGCGCGGACCGGCCAGGAATATGGGCAGCAGTCCGGAAGAGATGGAAGACATTCTTGAGCAACTTCTGGAGCAACTTCGCAGAATCAGCCGTTAAAGAGAGAAAGCCAATATTTAGGGTATGCAGCAAAAAGTTTCTTGTGGGGGCCGGGTGTGGGGTTTTACCGATTTTGAGGACGTTCGGCGAGCTCAGTCGAGCCGGGGTCAATTACCTAATTTTCAGGGAAAAAGTCCCTGAATTTTCCCCCCAATCACTCCAATGGTCGGCACTTTTTGAGGGAAAAAAAGTCTAAAAACTTTATCCAACAAGGTTTTTAGATTTATTCAGCAAACCCTATATATTCTCGAATTAGTTAGGCGATTAGCTTTAACGCCAATTCTCCCACGATAATCCTTGAATACGAGCAAATTCTTGGGGATTGGCCGTAATTAATTTAAGATTATGAGTAATCGCCGTTGCACCGATTAACAGATCGTAAGCACCAATGGGAGTGCCGGATTGTTTGAGAGCTGCTCTAATTTGAGCGGCGCAAATCGCTTCTTGATTGCCAAAGGCAAGAATTGAGATAGAATCAAGAAATTCGTCAAGAATGGGTCTTATTTTCTTTGCCTTCGCTGGGTTAAGAAATAGTCCATATTCGATTTCCATTAAAGTTATCGCAGAAACGGCAATTTCCCTAGGAGAGTGATTTTTGATCTGCACTAGAGTGTTGCTATCACCTTTGACAAAATCACTAATCGTACAAGTATCGAGCAAAACCAGCACTAAATCACCTCATCTTCTCTAGGTGGGGAAAGTTCCTCTCTATAAGCTTCAAAAACAATACCATCACTTATACCTTGAAAATTAAGGATAGTTGACGACCATTGAGACTGTTCTTTTGTGGTAATTAAAAGCTGTATTGCTTCTCGAATCAAAGCATTCTGGGATTTGCCTGTAGAGCGAGATAAAGCCTGTAGTTGCTGACTTAATTCATCTTCCAGATAAAGGTTGAAGTTCATAACTTAAATTAAGCAAATAAGTAGCTGGTTATAATTAAATGAAAAATGGACTGTAGGTTCGATCCCCCCTGCCCCCCTTGATAAGGGGGGTGCCGGTAGGCGGGGGGATCCCCCTTGATAAGGGGGCATCTGATAATTTTTAACGCCTACCTACTTATCAATTAACTTTATTATAACAGGATAACTTCTTTCTTTTCTGGGCTGAGATATTTATCAGCGTTTACTATTCTAATAGCAAACTGACCAGCTTTTTGAGCAACTTTACTACCCATAATATAACACCACCTTCCCAACTGATAACCGATAATTCTTTCATTGTCTTAATAAAATTTAACATTAACGCCATTTTCTCAAAAAAATCGACCCGTCTAAGAGCAGGAAATAAAAGAAAAAAGAAAAAATAGAGAATGAGGGTAAAAAGGGAAAAAAGAGAAAAAGGGTTAGAGAGTTCTCCCGAATACGCAGACTACCCGAAAACCGTAATTGTAGATGCGGAGGTCGCGGCGGAAGAAGTCGTAGTAGCGAAACGCGGAACGGCAGTCATTAGGATTGAAGCCCCAGGAACCGCCCCGCAGATGAGAACGATTATCATTACCATTTTCTATCCAGACACTGCCATCCGTCGGCGCACCATCATAATTATTATGCCAAGTATCGGCGCACCATTCCCAGACATTGCCGTGCATATCGTATAGTCCGAAGGCATTGGGGGGAAATTGTCCCACGGGAGTTGTTTCGCTTCGATATTCTCCCTTCGCTTCTTCTGCGTAGGTATTACTGGCACCGTAGTTGGCCAATTCCCCGGTAATGGTTTCCCCAAAGTAAAACGGGGTGGTGGTTCCAGCACGACAAGCGTATTCCCATTCCGCTTCACTCGGTAGTCGGTATTCCCGAACCGTTAGTTTTGATAATCTTGCACAGAACTCGATCGCATCGTACCAGTTGACTTGTTCCACGGGTCTATCCCAGCGTGTGGGCGATCCCCCCCTAGCCCCCCCTTCAAAAGGGGGGGAATCGGAAGCCCCCCTTAAAAAGGGGGGTTTGGGGGGATCTTTAAAGTAGGAAGGATCAGGATCAAGGTCTTTTTCTACTTTTAAATCGGTGCGAGAGGCGATCGCTTTCCACTGGGCCTGGGTGATGGGATATTTACCTATAAAGAAGGGTGGGACAGTTACTTGATGTTGAGGTCTTTCACTTCTAAATCCGTCCCAGTTAAATTTTTTCACCAGTCTTTCGATTTCCTCGTCTTCTGTTCCCATCAGGAAAGTTCCCCCCGGGATGGCGACCATTTCTAAGGTGATGTCGTTGCCCAGATCTTCGCTGAAATATTGGGACTGTTTCGACTCTTTTCTAATTTGCTCACCCTTAGCATTTACTCCCACGATCTCAAAGTTAAATACTGATAACAGTTGTTTTGGCTCTTCTGGAACGATTACCGGTTTTTTTGGCTCTTCTGGTTCAAGCTTGAATTGATAGGTAATTGCTCTTTCTAGTTGCTCAAATCCGTTTTCTTTCCAATAATCAAGCCGGTGAATATCTCGCAGATTCAAGCCAACTTCTGCACTTCGCAGATCAGGAATTTCGCATTCTTCTAACCTCATAGGAATAAAAAAAATTGTCCCCGGTAGCATCTGTCCCAAGGTATCAAGTGCAATCCTCAACTCCCGTTGGATGTATCCCTGTTTAGCCGATTTCGCTGACAGACAGGCGAGAAAAATCTGACTAGCTTTAATCGCTTTCGGAATTTCATCTCGCCAAATTTGACCCGGAATCAGGTCTTCTTCATCCAACCAAGGTTTATACCCCGCTTGCTTGAGGCGGTTATACAGTGCCAAAACTGCTGGTTTATCCTCACTAGCGTGAGCTAGGAAAATTTGGATCTCTGACTTCTTCTTCACTTTGGTTTCTACCAGTGTAGTCGCTACTGATTTACTAGGTAACTTAGCAGATTCTAGGGGTTAGAGGTTTGGTCTGGTGAGGAACTAGGGGAATTCCGATAGAGATTTGTGGTTTGCCCATAATAAGCACATTTTTTCCGCCGCCATGCTACCAAATCCATAGCCAAGTATCAACCTTCCAGTTATTTGGCTCTTCTAGGTTCTGTGTGATCAGTTTAACTTACAATATGATCGATCAATCTTTGTGTCCTTTGTGTCTTTGTGGTTCGTTCCACTCACTCGCCAGCAGGACTGTATCCTAGAATACATTTTACCCACCAAACCTGGGAGAGCCGATACTAGAAAAAAATCAAGCCACTACAGTGGCACCCCTGAGATAATCTTCTAGTTGGCGACCATTATCGTGACTGAGATTGCCTAGAGGTAAAGTTTCGACGCTAAAAGCTCTCACCTCGCTAACTTCTAATGTATCTTTGATCTGAAAATTCCCCGCGGCCGTAACTTCAATTAACACTGAAATGGAGTGAATACGCGGATCACGCTCAAAAGAGGAATAAACCCCGACTAAACGCCCTAAACTGACTAAATTTAATCCTGTTTCCTCTTTTAATTCCCTTTGAGCAGTATTAAAAATATCTTCCCCCCAATCGACCATCCCTCCCGGTAGGGCCCATTTGCCGGTGTCTCTGCGTCGGATTAAAACAATTGTACCATCAGCAAGCAGCGGAATCATTGTCACCCCAGTTACAGGATGACGAAAGATAATTCCCATCACACTTTTAATAAAATGCCAAACACGACCCATATATAAGCTGTTCGTAATTTAAATTGCTTGTTGAGACGAGGCAAAAGGCTTCGGCCGTGAGCTCAGCCGAACGGCAAAAGGCAAAAGGCAACAGTAAAAGGATTGGGGGAGGTTCGGCTAATTGTCAGAAGAAAGAGGTTTCCTTCCCTACACCCCACACCCCACACCCTACACCCTCTTTCAAGTCAGGACTTTTGCCTAACACCTATCCCCCAACCCCTAACAATATCAATCATGATCGAGAATGGCTTTAGCTTGAATTAAAGCCGATCGCACTTGTTCAAAACCTGTGCCACCATAGCTATTACGGGCCGCCACCACCTGACGAGGAGCGATCGCGTCGTAGATATCGGCCTCAAAAGCTGGATGTAATTCTTGCCATTCCGTCAGGGTTAAATCTTTTAATAACTTACCCGCTGCCAAACTGCTTTTAACGACTTTCCCGACTAAATTATAAGCTTCTCGGAAGGGAATTCCCTTACTGGCTAAATAATCCGCCACATCCGTCGCATTAGAAAAATCTTCCGCCACCGCATTAGCTAATCGGTCGGTTTTAAATTGAATCCCGGTGGCTAAAAGTACCGTCATCGCTTGTAAACAAATCCGCACGGTTTTAACGCCATCAAATAACGCTTCCTTGTCCTCCTGCAAGTCTTTGTTATAGGCTAGGGGTAAACCCTTCATTAAGGTCAATAACGCTTGTAAATGCCCAAAAACCCGCCCTGTTTTGCCGCGCACTAATTCGGGAACATCGGGGTTTTTTTTCTGGGGCATAATGCTAGATCCCGTGGCACAACTATCGGTGAGAGTGATAAAACTAAATTCTTGGGAAGCCCAGAGAATCATTTCTTCGCTCAAACGGCTCAGGTGGACCATAATCAGACTAGCGGCTGTCATAAATTCAATGGCAAAATCTCGATCGCTAACTCCATCGAGACTATTGTTATACACCTGCTCAAAATCGAGTAAATTGGCGCTGTAATGACGATCAATCGGAAAAGTCGTCCCCGCTAAAGCGCCACATCCTAGGGGCGAAATATTAGTCCTGGCGCGAATTTGCCCTAATCTTTGGTGATCCCGTTCGGCCATTTGAAAATAAGCGAGGAGATGATGGGCTAAACTAATCGGTTGAGCGCGCTGTAGGTGGGTGTAACCGGGGATCAGGGTTTCCAGATGGTTTTCAGCGTGATTGACTAAAGCTTGCTGAAAATTGCGAATTTCTTGCCTAATATCATCGATTTGTTGTCTAAGATACAGACGTATATCCGTCCCTACCTGATCGTTGCGCGAACGGGCCGTGTGCAGTTTTTTGCCCACATCTCCCACGATCTCGGTTAAACGACGTTCCACGGCAAAATGCACGTCCTCTTGATCGATGCCGGGGTTAAAGTTGCCGGTGCGGTATTCTTGACGAATTTGTTCCAATCCAGAGACGAGACTATCTGCTTCTTCGGGGCTGATAATACCCGTATAGGCGAGCATTTTGGCGTGAGCGATCGATCCGGTGAGATCGTACTCGATTAATTCGATATCAAAGCCAATACTGGCGTTAAATTCTACGATCGTAGGATGGAGACTACCTTCAAAGCGATCGCTCCAAGTTTTCTTTGCTGTCACTGTTTTCGTTAGATGATTGTGGATAAAGTTAACCAAAATATGCTGGACAATTTTGGGGAATAATCCGGTGCTGATAGCATTACCGCTTCAGGTTAGAAAAATCTCCAACCCTACAAACATAAGAATAGCAAGAATTGCTCGCTCTGGCTGAAGGCCGATAGGCGAAAAGCTAATAAGAAGTAAAACCTCGGAACATATAACCGACAATCAAACCGGTTAATAGGGCCCATGCTTGCCCAGTTTTGACAAAATTTGAGAAGGCTTTCTGGACATTGCCGATGATATCCACGTCTTGCTCGGAAATAGTCATCAAGACATTGGTAAGAGGCGAAAAGTCGATCGAGACAGATAGATGATGGAAGGTGTCGATCACGATGGCATTCCTTAAAAACGAAAATCTACAGAATAAGTTAACATGAAAACGACTAAATCAAAACCACTTTTGTCTCCCCGGCGGTGAGTTGGAAAGGAGGTCACTTTCAAGATGATTGAGATTGCTGGTAATAGGATAATAATAAATTGCCCGCTTTTGCTAAATCTTGCCCAAAGGCGATAATTCCTTCTTCATGACCACTCATCACTAAAATTTGTTGCTCCTCTAGATGATCTTCTTGACATAAACGGATAATTTCTGCGGCCATTTCTGGGGTTCCATAGGCGATATTTTCTTGAGTGGTCGGCACTCGATACATTAAATTTTGCCACAGGGGGCGATGATGAATATGAATCACCCCATTAATCTGGGGATTCGCTTCATAAATTGCTCCATGGGTGAGAGTTTCCGAAGAAGCGGCGATTGTTCCCCGACAAGTGACCCGATTTTCTCTCCAATCGTAGTCTATAACTGTGGTGTAATGGGATTCATTTAATACTGGGATTCCCCCAGTGTTAGTGCCAGAAATAATGATTTCTTTGTCTATTTTCCCTCGTTGACTCACATTCCCAAAACCGATTCCGTTATCGTATTGACCGATTAATCCCAGTCGATAGAGGCGATTGCGCCAATAATTTAATTCTGCAATCTCTGAGCTTATTAAGGGACGGTCAGGAATCCAAGTACAATTGTATTTAACGTAACCTTCATCAATCATAAATTTTTCTAAAAATATTCGGGATAATTTTGACACACTTTCCGCACAAATTCCTGGAGAGGATAGGAGATATTAGTGATATAATTATCTTTAATTGCTTGAGAAAATAGGGGTAAAACTTCCGTATCTAAGGCGGGGTTAAATAATTCCATCGGCAGGATTAAATCGGAACATTCCCGCACATCAATGGTCTCAAAATTATCGGCTATAATTAACCAAAGAGGACGCACCCAAAGAGCCGAACGACTTTCGATAACCTGAATTACTTCTCCGTATAAAGTTCGATTTTTGCAGAATAAACTAACAATTTGATGGGGAGTAAATGTGTTCATAGACAATTCTAGTTTTCCTCGATACTATAGCAGTTATCTTAATGGTGAAGTACAAAGTTTTTCTTTTCGGGAACGACGGAACTGCGGAACAGTTTAGTGATCACATTGTAAAAGGATAAACCTCTTAGCTTATTTTGATTTCCCAACCTTTGTTTCTGCCACTTTCTGGTCAAAAAAGCCCAAAACTCTTTGATAGCAAGACTTACACCGATATTCAGCCAACTCTTGATAGAAGCTCAAATCACCCAAACCGAGGAAATACCCATGAAATCCTGGGGTTGCTGATTTGAGATAGGAATCTTCTTGTCTGGGATTTTTAAAACCTAGACCCAAACTAACTTTTGCACGGGAACCTGCACAGTTGGCATTCATATTTTGATTCAGCAACGCCCAAAATTTTTCAAATTTGACCTTTTTGCCATTATAGCTTGTTTCAGGGGAGAAAACCATCAAAAACATGGCTACAGAAGGAATCGCTGACTCTAGAGATTAATGACATCATCTGTGTTAATAAGGTTAGCGATCACTATACAGCCAACTCTACGGAATCGCTCTAGTCTAGATACAGCCAACGGTACAGCCATTTTCAAGGGGAAAGTGTACCCAGTGGCAGCTTGTCAATCAAGGTTTTGTTAATTTTTTAGCATTCATGTATTGGGCAAATCCAGACCCTACTTAGTTATTTTATAAAGCCAATATCGCTTTTTATCCTTATCACTGACTATAAGCTGAGTATTGTAACCATTAGTCTCGATTTGCTGAATTAATTGATCAGAGGGGATGTATAGAAATATATTGTCAAATTTACTACCTATTTGCTCTAATTTAGATAGTTTTTCTTCTAGTTCCTTTTGATTTTCCCCATAGACAACCTGTAGATAAACATCTGAATTTAGTAAGTGAGTTAAAGCCAGAACTCGATGGTACATATCATCAGTAATTACTAAGACATTAGGTGATTTGTTAATTACTTCAGCAATCTGTAAGTTCATAATAGGTACAATTCCTTGAGTTCTTCCCGTAGGAGATTTAGCAATAGCAAGAGAGGAAAATATTCCTAGAGAAATTATGGCTATGCTGATCAATTGCCATAACCTTCTTTTGAGAGGCTTTTCAACACCATGAAAAGCTTTAGAAGCAAGTAAATAAGCAACAGACAGACTAACCCCTATATAGCTTGGAGTAAGATAGCGAGAGTATATAGTTCTTCTACCACCTTGCAAAAAGTCGGGAATAATCTGGGATAGACCAGGTATGATAACTAATAGAGCTATAAATAAGAAAGTATGAAATGGAGCCTTGCGATACATAAACCAAAAGGAATATATAATGATAATAAATATTAGATACGGTAAGGGGTTTTTAAAATTGAACTGGTTGTTAAAATCCACTAAAACTGTGGATGTATTAAAAATAATTGTTAATATTCTTTCAAGGACACTAATTTGAAAGTTAGTCATCCAGCCTAGCCCAGATGTGAGGTTGCTCCAATTTATAATAATAAATAAAGCCCAAGGAAGAAAGGAAACAAATAAAATGGTAGAAGCCAGTATATGGTTTAGTATTAATTTATTAAACTTAAATTTTTGAGTAACAATTACATAAACTGTTTGTGCAAAATAGACAAAGATAAAATTAACGTGTGAATAAATACCTAATGCAAGAGTTAATCCATAACCTAACCAGTTAAAATTATTGTTACTTCTCAGGCTGCGTAGTAGTGCCAAACTAGATAATATAATTGCTAACGAAAATAGACTATAGAAACGAATTTCCTGAGAATTAATCATATGGAAAGGAGAAACAGCAATTAAGCAAACTGTCATCCAACCTACTATACTTGATGAAAATAATTCTAAAGATAACCAGTAAACCACAGGTAATAGTAATAAGCCTATCAACACAGATAAACCGCGAGTCACTAGAACCGAATTACCCCAAAATTTCATCCAGTAGCGAAGTAGGATAAAGTAAAGAGGCGGATTGGAATCTTGTTTAGTTACGGCGTAAATAGTATCTTTGTCAGTTTTCTCACTGGCAAAGTCTTGATACTTGTTTAGGTCTTTAACAGTAAGAATTTGTCCATTAAAAGATTGAGAGATAAGCTCTTGGCTGGTATATCCTGAAGAACTAAGCAGCGTTCTTACCTCGTCTGTTGTATAGGGTTTTTGGGATAATTCAAAAAACCTCAAAAAAATACTTAGTGAAAGAATGACGATGATTAGTAATACATTTATGCTAAAATGTTTTTTTGTTCTTAGAGATTGAGGTTTTAAACTCATATGTTGGCTCCTCTCGACTTTGTGTGATAATTTTTGCTTATAGAATCGTGAAATGCTTATCGGGCAAGACTTTTAGGGCTATTTGGCGGAAGAAACTGTCAGTACCAGAAGAGCCTCATGTTTATTTACTTACTCTTATTTATACTGAGTTGACAGTGATCCTAGCATATACTAACTCCTAAAGCGTAACCGTTCAGGAGGGTAAAGGTATGATGGCATGAAAGCTATGGATGAGAAGCACTTAAGAGAGAAATACGGAATAGACGACGATGATTGGGAAAGAACTTCAGGGCGAGCGCCGCATCGTTTTGTAGATTGAGACCTCGGAACGAAACCCAACACCCAACACCTAAATCTGTCTGAATGAGCGCTCGCTATTCCCCTCCTCCCATTGCTTTTTGTTGGGTTTCCTTGGGTCAACCCAACCGACGACAATTGTTATGATTACTGTAGTCCGTAGTCGTGGTCTTTTATATGCTGGATTAAAACAAACCGAAAAGGCAAAAATTAATCTACAACAAGCAGCCATATTATTCTGTTGGCGGAATAATATGGCTGCTTAGGAAAAAGTGATGCAACTTTTACGGTAATTAGGGAGGTGACAAATGATAAAAACACCTGTTGATTTATAGCGTTGGGTTTCGTTGCCTCAATCCAACCTACCCTCGTCGGCGATCGCACTGTGTTTGTTAACTCTCGTCGTTATTTAGTCCCAGAATCTTAGTTATTCTGGACTTAAACGTACCTGTAGGGGCAAACCCCCTGTGGTTGACCCCGTGTTGCCCCTGTAGCGCACTAAGCAATACAAGCGCGTAAATCATTAAGAGTAATCATCAACGTCATCGGTTCAAGAGGAGACACATCAAAACCTAAAGCCAAATAAAAATTCTTAGCTTCTTCTGAAATAGCATGAACAATAATTCCCCGAATACCAATGGTATCAGCCGCTTTAACAACCCGTAGCGCACCATCACGAAATAAACCGCATCCTAAACCTTGACCTTGGTAAGAAGTATCTACTGCCAATCGTGCCAAAATTACCACTGGAATTGGGTTAGGCATATTCCGCCGAAATTTACCATTAGCTGATTGTATACTAATCGCCCCGGAAGCAAAGGCGTAATACCCAACTACCCTATTGTCAACGCAGGTAACAAAAGTTCTAGTTGCACCACTGGCTTGATTAGCATAAGCTCGACGCTTCAACCAATCATCAAGAGAAGTAATTCCGCAGGAAAAATCAGTGATTGAGTGATAACTAGCCAGAGGTTCAGGTGGTGTCAAATTCATTCCTTCTCCCAAGGTGCGAGCGTCTGCATGGTTTTGCGTAAACGTTCATTAGGTTGAGGTGGTGCATCTAGAAGTGCGATAAATTCTGCATAAGCCTCTGGACTAGCCAAAAAAATAGTACGTTCGAGCAAAGTTTCCTCCGCAGCATTCCGCGCGGCTTCCAAAATAAAATCAGTTCTATTCTTACCTTGCACTTTGGCTGCCATATCGATCAAATTGCGTTCTTCTGGCTTAATTCGCAAATTTAGGGTATTACGCGGAGTCTTACTTTTTGTTTTACTACTCATAAGATGGGTGTGTAATTCCAAACTTAATTATTTTAACATAATGTAGTGACAACGACATTACACTATGTACGATACGATACCCAGATTTTTCAGAGAGATGAGCATCATTTGATGAAAGTCTAGGCTTCAAACCTTTCCATTATAACTGATAGGTAAAAGGTATGTCACCGAAGTAACACACCTTTATTAGTGTTGGGTTTCGTTATTTCAATCCAACCTACAAGAGCGGCGTGCTGCTATGCAGTGCCGTAGGCATCGCACTATTATTGAGGAATTAATTTAATTAAACTTCTTAAAGTAGCATTAACGGATTCCGAATTAGGAAAATACTTTTTAACATCAGGATCAAGAATAATTACATCATTTTGCGCTGGAAAATGTTCAATCGTTTTTGTTCCATCTTCATGATGAATAGTAACGCTATGACCTTCCCGATACTGTTGGTAATATTTTCCGCGAACAGGATTTTTAAGTTGACTTAAATCATATTCTTCTCGCAAGTCATCTTCTAATTCATCTTGGATTTTCTCGTTCATAATATCTCCTTTCTTTGGGTGTAACTAATCTTGCACTAATTAAACGAATTTTATGATCACGATCCGTATAAGAAACAAATAGAAATTTACTTTGATCTGATAAACCTATTATAAGATAGCGATTCTCCCCTGTAGAATGGTCAGGATCATCGAAATTTACAGCTAAGGGATCATCAAATACGGTGGATGCTTCTTCAAAAGAAATGTTATGTTTTCTTTGATTTATTTTTGCTTTCTGTTTATCCCATTCAAATGCTAGTTCCAAATCATTGCCACTTTGTCAACTGAAATATCCCGCATTGTAGCATATCCTGAGGGCGGAATAACAATTTTTCCTGTGCGATCGCGTCTTGCCAAAGTTTGATTAATAGAGAGATATATAAGCGATCGCCGCTGATAGTAAAAGGTGTGTCACCGCAGTAACACACCTTTATTAGTGTTGATTTTCGTTGTTTCAACCTAATCGAGAAGAAGGGGCGATCACATTTTAGTTATTGGGCTGTAATAAATGGATCCCAGTTAATGAAATAAGAAACAGGTTGAAGTTGACCAACTGTCACTTTGATCTGTATCTGATAGGTTTGTGATCCTGTATTTAACGCTTGTCCAATCCAATAGCTGCCATCAGGTTCTTTATTAGGAGAAGGCTGTTTTCGGGGTTGACCAGCAGCAGTAAAAACATTTCCCTGAGATACTGTAAACCCAGTAATAATAACTTGATCTCCTGATGCTCCTTCACCATTAATTGGTACTGTATTAAAGCCGATTAAGCTACCCACAGGACACTTAGTATGTAATTCTAGTGTTCCTTCCCCAGAGCTACCGTTAGCTACCATATTGTCCATCATATAAATACCTTGATTAATATTTCGACCTTGCTGTGCAGCAACATAGGCTGTGTCAACAGCAATCGTAATCGCCGTTGTCGGATTAAATTGTGGTTTCTCGGCTACGCGAATAACAGTACGATCTGGATGTAAAGTAATCATGGTTTGTCTCTCTGGTTTAATTGTGTTGATTAGAATTGAATGCCCAAAGTTTTTGAAACCCCATGCGGAATGTTTAGGAGTGCACTGACAGAGTTGGATTAACAGTCGTGGTAATTCCTACACCTTTTTCAGCATTGAAGGTTATTGAATACTGAGCCTCTCCATTAGCTTGTACTTGTCCAGTCCAAATATTAGGCTGATATTGTTGCGGCGTACCTCCCGCTCCAAAAACACTTGCATTTGAAAGATTGGCAATGCTAAGTTGAACATCAGAGTTAATGTTAGTATTTAGAATTGTCCAACAAATTTTGCTGTTAGTTGTAGCATTAGTTTTAAGAAAGGTTGTTCCTTCTTGTGAACTGCCATTGTTGTGATTGCTATCTACTAGATAGACACCTTTTGTAGAGCCGTTTTGAAGAGCATTGGTATCCACCCAAATTTGAATAAAAATGCTACACTCGCTAGGTTGAATTGTATTAGCCATTATTTTTACCTCTTGTGTTGTTTTTGTTGATTTAAGATTTGATTGGAGACCGATAAAGGAAAATGTCTGGTCTTTTGGGTTAGGTTAAAGGTGATTGAGTTCAATCACCTTATTTGTTTTTAAAGATGAATAGTAGTAGAACCTGTTTTGCAACCAACAAAAGGAGCGCAGCCAGTGGCTTTAATTGTTAATATATAAGTATTAAAGTCAAAGCTTAACTCAACTTCTGCTTTGAAGCCTAAAGCACTACCACCAATTTTGGCTGTGGGGTGATTAGGATTAAGATCAACCCCAGCAATTCTGATTTTTTGACCTAAAGCATTAATAAAAAGGTCAACTTTAATTTGGGGAGGAGAAATAGACAGAGAATAATCTACTTCAAGAAAACCAAAAAAGGTATAACTACCTGATACAGCTTCTTGGGCAACAGTTGCGGATGTGGGAACTTCCATAGTTGCAGCTTGAGGAACGCCTTGCTCAGTAGAAATGTGAGGCAGTAAATCGGCTTGTGTTGTGGTTACTTGCATGAAAATGACTCCTTATGATATAGATAACTAATTGAGTTAGCCTTGTACACTCCTAAGACACTCTCAAAAATCCATTGCTGAAGTCTTCGAGTTAGACATAATGCTATAAAGCAAAATGTGTTGTCTTTTGAGTTAAAAGTGATTTCTTCAATCACCTTTGATACCAGAATAAGTTTTATTTTGAGTAATGGCAATCTCTAAAGTTAATACTTTTCTAATAGGTTTTTTTGAGCAGAATATTAACTTTTATATGAGATTTATATTAGATTTATATTAGATTCAAAGGGTCACTTTATGGTATGACTCCCTCATCCCTGAAAGTAGAACTAATGAATTAATCATTCGGCTAAAATCCTCAAAACCCTTTTACCCTCTGACTTGTAGCGGTTTTAGGGGATGAAAAGAAGGCAGCAAAAAAGCGATCGCAATTCTTGAAAACAGACAGCGATCACCTTCTTCCTTGAATAAAGAGATGCTATGATTAGATGATGAGTATAACCTTCCAATTAGTTCTGGCTTTACTTTCCCGTGGGCAAGTCAAAATATCAGCCCATGGCTACGATGAACTAGCAAATGACGGTATTCTGGTAAGGGATGTGATAACAGGTATTAGAGAAGCTGTCATTCTCGAAGATTACCCGGAATATCCTCAAGGGCGTTGTGTGCTAGTCTTACAGAAAGATAGTCAGGGTAAACCCGTTCATGTGGTTTGGGGTATAGCCAAGAATACCGAATCGCCTGCTGTTCTAGTCACTGCCTATAGACCTGATCCAGCACGTTGGTCAAGTGATTTTACAAGGAGAAAACCATGACAAAAAAGCCTCACATTAAACTCATCCACATTGGAGAGTACATGGCTGAAGTGGAAGTAGAACTGATTGAGACTCCCGAAGGATGGTCGCCCTATTTATCATTAGAAGACGCTCAAAAATTAGATGATGTCCGAGAAGCCCTTCGTCAAGGTGATCTACAAAAAGCTTCCAATTTAGCACATCTTTACAAAATTACCCCTCTTACCGTTTAACTAAACTTTGACAAGAAAAAATTAAAAAGCGATCGCAATCCTTGAAAACAGACAGCGATCGGCTAACTTGTAACTATCATAAGCAACATTATTGGAGGGCTGATAATTCTTCCCGAAGAATACGACGTAAATCGGACTGAGTGAGCGATCGCTCAGAAGGAGATTGGATATATTGTTTTAAAGCCTCATTAATTAGGGTTTGATAACCCATTCCTGCGGTTTCAGCCTGTTCTCGAAAATAAGCTAGAATCTCATCATCTAGATAAATGGTAATGCGTGTTTTTCCCTGAGAGGAAATGAGCGCCCCTCGTTTTCCTTTAGAAAAATCATATTCCTTTCTCATAAGTTTTTCTCTCTTGTTTTGTAGCACGACGAGCGGAAATCAAGCGAATGACTTCACCCCGCAAAGTATAAATAACCACTAATAGTGATCCCATGTTTCCCATCCCCACTGCAATAAAACGTTCTTCTGTTATACAATCGGGATCAAGATCATGAATAGCGAGGGGATCAAAAAACACCATTTCAGCTTCTGCAAAGGAAACACCGTGCTTTTGCCAGTTGGTTTTTGCTTTTCTGGGATCATATTCAAATGTCATACATACATTATATGTATCTTAGAAGGTTGAGTCAAGCTCAAAACCCCTTCAGAGTATCACACGGATCGCCTTACCTTCCCACTTAGAGGGGTATTCAGGGGGAATGACAACTGTGCCATGATGAAGAATCATTTTAAATTCAATCGCTTCCATTCGTTAAGTTTAATAAAGTGTTGTATCAAGTTTAACCCAATCAATCCATGGAGTTTTAGGGGATGAAAAAAAAGCCTAAAAAAAGCGATCGCTTTTTCCCAATCAAATATAATTTAGGTAGAAAATTGCCGAAAAATCGCTATGCTCAACGGGTACAAAATTATTGATGCTGATTCCCACGTCATTGAACCCCCCGCAATGTGGGGCCAATACCTAGACCCTAAATTTAGGGAATTTGCTCCTTCTGGTGACATGAAAATCAAAGGAGAACCGATTAGTCAAAAAATCTCCCCACAAGTCCAAGCAGAAGGGAATAAGCAGATGATGCAAGCTCATCCCCACGCTTATCTCAATCGCTATAACCCAGAGTCCCATGTTCAAGCAATGGTACAAATGGGGGTAGATAGGGCCTTTATTTATCCTACCTATGGACTGTGGTTATTTGCCATTGATAGCCTACCTGCCGAAGTGATGGGGGCTTTTGTCCGTGCCTATAATAGATGGTTATATGAAGAATATTGTAGCTATGACCCGGCTAGACTGAAAGGAGTCGCTGCAGTCAATCAACATGATCCCGAAGATATGGTCAAAGAGCTACACCGCATGGCAAACTTGGGCTGGAAGGCGGTTTTTTTGCGCCCTAATCCCGTTAAAGGCAGAATTTTGAGCGATCGAGCCTATGAACACTTTTGGGCGGCCTGCGAGGATTTGGACATGGCTGTAGGAATTCATGAAGGCACTCATAGCCGCTTACCCACCACTGGTGCAGAGCGGTTTAATAGTCGGTTTGCGCTTCATGCTTGTTCTCACCCGATGGAACAAATGATGGCACTGTTAGCCTTAATTGAAGGGGGGGTTTTAGAACGTCATCGGAGGCTGAGGGTGGCGTTTCTAGAGTCAGGGTGTGGTTGGCTTCCCTATTGGTTATGGAAGCTTGACGAGGAGTATAAAAATTTACATTGGGAAGTCCAAGATCGGGTAAAATTACTACCATCGGAGTATTTCCGCCGTCAGTGTTACATTGCAGGGGAACCCTCTGAACCTTGTTTGGCTCAGGTCATTGATTTTATCGGTTCTGATAACTTAATCTTCGGGTCTGATTATCCTCACATGGATCATCAGGCTGATGCGGTAAAAAAAGTTATAGGACTTGAAGACAACTTATCTCAGGAGATAGTCAAAAAAATCGTTTGGGAAAATCCTCAGCGATTTTATTGTCCAATTTAATTTCTCAAAAAGGAAGCACACTTATGTTTGAAACTCGTAGCTTATTCTACAAGGCAGAAAAAGTTAATGAAGCCGCTCATCAAATGAAACATAAATCCCCACACATTAATTTTTTACAGCGTCTTTATCAACAGTCAAAACAAGTTTCTCAAATTATTGCTTATATTTGGCGATGGGCTGATGAAAATGAAGAGAAATACGCCGAGCAAAAGAGAGTGGCCAATCTCTTAAGGACTTATTTTGAACATCCGACCTCAGACCAGGGATTGAAAAAAGGAAAGAATGCTGATCACCTCAAAAAATTGTTTGGAGCTAATCCCAAACAACCACTAGAAACCGTTGATGAATCTGATCCAGCTTATTTACTGAAACAAGTCTTCTTTCCACAAGGTAAACCACCCGATGAATATATTTTTCCAATCTTTGATGAATATGAACTGGGAGAGCAAAACCCAAGCTTGGGTTACTTATTTGAAGTGACGTATAGTAGCTTTATTGGTCAAATATTGGATGCAGATAACAATGCACCAGAGTTGTTTAAAATGATTATTCCCTATCCACCTGAGCCGTCATGGGGAAATGCCACTTTAAATGCAGATGATTTGTCCGACTGGATATCAAACCGAAAACCAGGGAAATATTTTGCCGACAATCCTTATATTCCGACAACTTGTTCCTAGAAGCCTTGCAAACTAATTGAACAAAAATAAGAATTGCTCGCCTCACCTAAAGGGTGGGGATTTTATCGTTAAATTGGTCAAAAAATGATTATTAAAGATCCTCAGAACCTTTTATCCGATCTGACAATAAATACTTCTATCTTTTCAGATAGAATTCTTGAGATTCCCTCCCATAATATTCCTTTGCATCCTCATAGTATCAAAAAATTGCTAATGACGACTAAGGATAAATATGCGGTTGTTGTTTTTCAGCCAACTTTACCCATTCTTTCAGATTTGGGTTTGCCTAGTTATCCTATACTAGCGTATTTATATCCCCAAGAATTAAGTGATATTTGGCATCAATTACAACCCCACATAGAGACATTCCTAACAAGCCAAACTATTCAACCTCAGCCTATTCCATTAGTTTTACTATCGGCAATAGATAGAGATGAGCAGTTACATTATTTTAGTTGTCATTATGGAAAAGCGATCGCACCTTCTTATGTCAGAGTTGTTGTTGGTAACACTTGTAATCTTAAGTGTGTTATGTGTCCCTATCATAGTTCTTCGATAAAGTCTAATCATACTACAGATTTTTTTCAAAAGAAAAAAGTCATGTCTTGGGAGATGATGGAAAAACTAGCAGCAGACTGTGGAAAAGCAGCAACTACCATTGTAATAGGTAGTGTTGAAGAACCATTACTTCATCCTAAACTTATAGACTTTATTCAACTTTGCCGACAGCAAGGTGTTCCAAAAGTTCATCTAACTACTAATGGTCAACTTCTGAATAAAACTTATATTAAAGCTCTGTTAAAATCGGGTTTAACCAGTATTGATATTAGTCTTGATGCGGCGACTCCAGAGACTTATTTAAGAATTCGAGGTGGAGATTTAAGTCAGGTCGAATCCAATACAATTGATCTGTTAAGAATTAGAGATCAGTTGGGTATTGACTGCGAAATTAGAACCTCTTTTGTCAGAAATTACAATGTTAATCTTGAGGAAGAAGAAGCATTTTTAAATCGTTGGTTATCAAAAGTTAATAGTGTTTTTATCCTTAATATTGCTGAATATCAAGAAAATAATATGCGACTAAAAAAACACAATCAAGGGGTAGAAAAATCTCTCCAATATTATCAACAAAAAGCGCAAGGGCGCTGGACTTGTTTATTCCCTTTTCTGGAAATGGCAGTTTTACCCAATGGCAAAATCTACTACTGTATAGAAACCTTATTTAGACTAGGTTTTGATCAAGAGATTGAAAGTTTAGGGGATTATAATCAACAAACTTTACAAGATATTTGGTCGGGAGAGTTATTCCAGCAACTACGACAAGATTTAATTCTTAATCAATTAGAAAAAAGAAGAGCTTGTCAAGACTGTGAGATGTGGAAATCGCAAATAATTCATCAAGAACTAAAAGATGGATACTCAGTGCTAACCACAACGGTGACAGAAATTTATTCTCAAGTCTGATCTAAGAGTTTAATGGACATTTTTCCGCTCAAATGGTAGAAAATAAGTAAAAACGTTATTAAAAAGTGAGTTATGAAAGATTATCAACTAATCACAAAAATTTATGAAAGTTCTAGTTCTCTAGTCTATCGAGGTATTTTTAAGGCAAATGCTCAACCGATTATTCTTAAAATTCTTAAAGAAAATTATCCAACTCCTTCAGAGATTACCCGTTATCGACAGGAATATGAAATTATCCGTTCTTTGAACATAGACAGTGTTGTTAAAGCTTATGATTTACAGCGACACTATAATAGTTTGATAATGTTTTTAGAAGATTTTGGAGGTCGATCTTTAGAGTTATTACTATCTCAAGATAAGTTAAATTTGGAAAACTTTCTTTTGATCGCTATTAAAATAACTGAGGGGTTAGCTGCTATTCATCAGGCTAATATTATTCACAAAGACATTAACCCATCTAATATTGTCTATAACCCTGAAAGCGAACAACTGAAAATCATTGATTTTGGTATTTCCACCCGTTTATCCCAAGAATTTTTCACAGCTTGTCCTCCTAACCAATTAGAAGGGACTTTAGCTTATATTGCCCCAGAACAAACAGGGAGAATGAACCGAGGTCTAGATTACCGTAGTGATTTTTATTCCCTTGGAGTTACTTTATATGAACTTTTAACCAATCAATTGCCCTTTGAAACCACCGATCCTATGGAGTTAGTTCATTGTCATATTGCCCAACAACCTTTACCTGTTCATCAACTCATTCCAGAGATTCCCTTAACTCTCTCTAATATCATTAACAAACTGCTCGCAAAAACCCCAGAAAAAAGATATCAAACTGCCTTGGGTATTAAAGCTGACTTAGAAATCTGTCTTCACCAATTAAGGACGTTAGGACAGATTGCTCAGTTTTCTTTAGGTGGTCAGGATCTGACTGAGAAATTTCAGATTTCTCAAAAAATATATGGTCGAAAACGGGAAGTTACTCAACTTTTGAAGGCTTTTGATCGGGTTAGCCAAGGAACCACTGAAATGATCCTCATTTCTGGCTATTCAGGGATTGGGAAATCAGCTTTAGTTCATGAAATTTACCAACAAGTTACATATAAACAAGGGCGATTAATTAGAGGAAAATTTGATCAATTACAAAGAGATACTCCTTATTCAGCTATTTCTCAAGCCTTTCAAATCTTAATCCGTCAACTTCTAGGTGAGCCAGAAAATATCCTGCAAGCTTGGAAAGAGAAAATTTTGGAAGCATTGGGTAAGAACAGTCAAATTATTATCGATGTTATTCCCGAAGTTGAAAAAATTATTGGCAAACAGCAACCTGTTGAACTATTAGGAGGAAGTGAAAGTCAAAATAGATTTCATTTATTTTTTAAACGATTTGTCAATGTTTTTTCTCAAAAAGAAAATCCATTAGTGATATTTATCGATGATTTACAATGGGCAGATTTACCCTCTTTAAACTTAATTGAACAATTAATATCAGATTCTGACATTAAATATTTTCTGATAATTGGAGCCTATCGAGATAATGAAGTTAGTTCGATTCATCCTTTAATGAATACTTTAGAGAAAATTCAGCAATCACAAGTTTCTGTATCGAAAATTACTCTTGCTCCTTTGCAGATGAAGCACATTAATCAATTAATTGCTGATACCTTAAGTTGTTCGATAGAAGTTACTATGCCTTTGGCAGATTTGGTGACACAGAAAACAGGTGGAAACCCCTTTTTTATCGCTCAGTTTCTCTATTCTTTATACCAAGATGGTTTCATAATATTTAATCCTTCCTCTACTAAATTGGAAAATAATAAGCAAAGTTATTGGCAATGGGATCTTACCGAAATTAAAAGTCTATCAATTACCGATAATGTCGTTGATTTAATGACCCATAAAATAAAAAAAATAGCTCAAAAAACTCAAAATATTCTAAAATTAGCCGCTTGTATTGGTAATCAATTTAGTCTAGAAGCTCTTTCTATTGTAAATAATACATCTCAACATATTACGGCTCAACAACTACAATTAGCCCTTGATAAAGGGTTAGTAATACCATTAGATAATAACTATAAACTAGCTCTACTCTGGGATTCAAAAGAATTATCGAGACAACTCTTAGAAACTGAAACTTTGGGTGGGTATTCTAACTGTGTTTCCTATAAATTTTTACACGACAGAGTGCAGCAAGCAGTTTATTCTTTAATTCCAGAGGAAGAAAAGAAAAGGACTCATCTACAAATTGGTCGCCTACTGCTAAAAAACATTACAGACGATGAATTATTAAACAATATTTTTGAAATTGTTAATCAACTTAATGAAGGTTCTGAGCTAATTACTGAGCAACAAGAAAAAGATAATTTGGCAGAATTAAATCTTAAAGCTGCTAAAAAAGCTAAAGCATCAACTGCTTATGAAACAGCATTAAAGTATTTAGATTCTGGTCTCAGTTTATTAACAACTAATAGTTGGAGTGAGCAGTATCAATTGACTTTAGAACTTCATGAAGAAAAATTACATTCTCTCTTTCTTAATACAGAATTTCAGCAAATTTTATTTTATTCAAATATCATTATTAACCAAGCTAAATCGATCTTAGATAAAGTCAAAACATATCAGATAAAGATTGAATTTTATTATGCAAATTTTCAACCTGATCAGGCGATTGATACCGCTTTAAAAACTTTGAAAGAACTGGGAATTTCAATTTATAGAAGAAATGGCAAAAGTAATATTAATCAAAGCATTAATAAGTCCTTAAATTTAATTCTACAAAAAAGGAAAATTGACGATTTAGAAAGCCTTCCTGTTATGACTGATCCCTATAAGCTTAAAGCCATTCAAATCTTACAACAAATAATGTCTTCGACGGCAACTACTGATCCCCTATTACATATAAAAATAATCCTCAAACAGATTGATTTATTTATCAACCATGGAAATTCTCCTGAATCAGCAGCAACATATAGCTACTATGGAATGATATTATGTGGCTCTATCAATAATTATAATTTAGGATATGAATTTGGTAAATTAGCCCTTAAATTGCTCGATAAATATAATATTCGTCAAGTACAAGCTCTTATTATACAGACACATTATGGATGTATATATCACTGGAAAGAGTATCTGAGAAATAAAGAGATCGATAACGAGTTACTAAAGAGTTTTCAAATCGGTTTAGATGTAGGGGATAACCAGTTTGCCTCTTATGTAGCTATAGACTATTGTATTTATAGACTGTTGGGAGGTTATCATTTGGAAGAAGTTGAACAGGAATATATCAAGTATAATCGAGTTATTAAAAAACTCAAGCAAACTTTTTCCTCTTTTTACCAAGAAATTTCTTATAATATAGTCAATAATTTACAAAAAAGCTTAAAAAAAGAAATTGCTTTATTTGTCGGTAAATCCACTGAAGAAGAAAATGCAGTTTTAGACCAATTAAATCAGACTAACAATGAATGGTTACTTTTTCTGATTTACTTTGCTAAACTATTATTATTTTATCTTCTTAAGATTTACAAGTCGGCAGTTACTTATGGAGAAAGAGGACTTAAATATATTTCAAACCCAACTATAAACTCATTTTTGATTTCTCCTCAACATAATTTCTATTCATCTTTGAGTTTTCTAGCTTATTATCATGACACAGAGCAAAATGATCAAAGAAAATTACTACAACAAGTAGATAACAATCAGCAGAAGATGGCAATATGGTCTAGTCATTGTCCAGCAAATTTTCAACATAAATATGATCTAGTTGAAGCAGAAAAAGCGAGAGTCTTAGGTCAAAACTGGAAAGCTCAAGAATTTTATGAAAAAGCCATTCAAGGAGCAAAAAAATATGAATTTATCCATGAAGAGGCTTTAGCGTATGAGCGTGCCTCTGAATTTTATTTTACTTTAGGTAGAGAAGAAATCGGGAAATTATACCTCAGAAATGCTTATCATTGTTACATTCGTTGGGGTGCAAAGGCCAAAGTTAAACAATTAGAAGAAGAATACCCTCAATATTTATTAGGCATCAGCAATCAAAACAAATCTAAAGGACTGAGTACCACTATTTCAACTACTGGTAATGATGGAGCAGTTCTTGATTTAACCACTATTCTTAAAGCCTGGCAAGCGATTTCTGGAGAAATTAAACTAGAAAATCTCCTAACAAATTTAATGAAAATTGTCATTGAAAATGCAGGAGCGCAGAAAAGTTGTCTGATTTTAGAACAGGAAGGAAATTGGGTCATTGAAGCTCAAGGAACAATTGATCAAGAAACGCTTAATATCTTACAGCCGATTCCCATAGAATCTATCGACCATGATAACTCAATTCCTATCTTACCCACCAGTATTATTTACTATGTGGCTCGGACAAAAGAAACTATCGTTTTAAATGATGCCACTTCATCAGGTCAATTTACCAATGATTATTATATTGTGGCTAAAAAAACTAAATCCATTCTTTGTACTCCTTTACTCAATCAAGGTCAATTAAAAGGAATTGTTTATTTAGAAAATAATTTAACAACCAGCGCATTTACCTCAGAAAGAGTTGAACTATTAAATATTCTAGCAGCTCAAGCTGCTATCTCTATTGATAACTCCAGACTCTATCAAACCTTAGAACAAAGAGTAGAAGAACGGACAAAAGAACTCACAAACACTTTAGAGGTACTGAAAGCAACCCAAGCAGAACTTATCTTTGAAAATGACCTACTTAAAAGTGCTGAACAACCTCCCAAATTTGTCTATCAAGTGGGGGGCAGTTTACCGATGGATGCACCGAATTATGTGGTGCGACAAGCTGATCGCAATCTTTATAAAGCTCTCAAACAAGGTCTATTTTGCTATGTTTTAAATGCACGTCAAATGGGAAAATCTAGCTTAATGGTACGGATGATGAGCCAATTACAAAAGGAGGGAATTAGATGTGCAGTAATTGACTTAACTCGGCTAGGAACAGACAATATTACCCCCGAACAATGGTATAAAGGATTAGCCGTTGATCTGCTCCGCAGTTTTGGATTAATCAAAGAATTGAAAACTTTTAAAGCTTGGTGGAGTGAACAATTAGACCTGCCTCCTGTACAACGATTAGGACAATTTATGGAAGAGTTTCTTCTAGTTAATGACGATTTTAATCAGCGGCAATCTGGCAAATCGACTGTTATATTTATTGATGAAATTGATAGCATTTTAGGGTTAAAATTTGATGTCTCTGACTTTTTTGCTTTAATTCGTTCTTTTTATAACCAGAGAGCGATTCAACCTCAATTTCAAGAGCTAACTTTTGCCTTTTTTGGTGCTACCACACCTTCAGCTTTAATTACTGACCCCCAGAAAACACCTTTTAATATTGGTAACGCTATTGAATTAGCAAGTTTTAAAGAACACGAAGCTCAACCTTTATTATATGGGTTAACAGAAAAAGTCAGTAATCTTCAGACAATGCTCAAACAAGTCTTAAGCTGGACGGGAGGGCAACCTTTCTTAACTCAAAAACTCTGTCAACTGATGCGGGATAGTGAGCAACCAATCCCCTCTAATCAAGAAGAACAATGGTTGGCCAACTTAGTAGCAGAAAAAATTATTCAAGATTGGGAGATGCAGGATCAACCTGAACATTTAAAAACCATTCAAGATCGCCTTCTTCAAAGTCCAAACCGACCCCAGTTATTAACCTTGTATCGACAAATCCTCCATCAAGAAGCAATACAGATTGATAACAATCCCTATTTACCTGAGTTATTTTTATCTGGATTAGTGGTAAAACGCCATGGAAAAATGGACGTTCATAATCGGATTTATCAGACGATATTTAATAATGATTGGCTTGAGCGATCACTGTCTTAATACCATGGTTCAAAAATTTATTTATACTGAACCAGTATATTGGCTTATAAAGTACTTTTGATACAACTGACAGCTGACAATTGCTTGATTTTCTCTGAGTTTAATTAAACCCATACTATTAAGTTTATAAGCAATAATTGGATCGACTATCATTGGTTGATTCCCTTGACAAATCTGTTGAAAAATACCGGCAAGTTCGGGTTGTTTTTGTAAAGTGACCCAGTGCAGCTGTAAATGAGAGGAATAAATTCCCGTTGATGTAGTTGCTGATTTGATTAAATCTGGCATCGTGATTTGCTCTTGGCTAAGATGATAAATCGCTAAATGAATCAAGGCAGGATGTCCCCCCACTAAGTCGATCAACTGTTGAATTTCGTTGGTTGCTAATTCATTTAATTGATATTTTTTGGCTAATTCTGCCACTTGTTCTTGACCAAAACCCTGTAACTCTATGGGTAATCCCACATTAAAAGGAGACTGTTCTAATCGCAGAGAAACATAAGATTCTGTGGATTGAACAATAATTAAACGTAATTTCTGCCACAGGGGAGATCGCTTAGATTCTTCATAACAAGCTCGGATTAAAGGTAAAAAATCTTCCGCTACTTTCGGATGTTCAAAGACTCGATGCACTTCGTCTAAAGCCAATACCAGTGGCTGTTTTATCTCTCGTAAAATATACTCTTCAAAATAAATTGTCCAACTCATTTTAATTCCTATATCTTCATCCCAATAATCATCTAATTTGGCTTCTAAATTCAACTGCCGAGCGCAATTACGGCAGATCCAGCGTAAGAACTTGTTAAAATTTGCTATGATGTCTTGGTCTGCTTTTTGTAAATCTAAACTAACAATTTGATAACCGAATTGCTGTTGACAAGCCTCTAAAACTGTTAATAATAAAGACGTTTTCCCCCATTTGTTGGGAGCTTTAATGCGTACTAACGCCCCAGATTGTCCGATTTCCTCGATAATTTTTGCTTCAAGTTTTGTTCGTTTTAGATAATAATAAGAATTATAGGGAACAGGAGCATCTGGGTATTCTGGACGCTCATTCTCGGGATATTCATTACCGTAATACTGAAGCGATGTGGAGTTGCTAAAATGAGATTGTAGTCTAGGTAAAAAATTTTTCTTATTGATCGGTTCTCCGATCAGTTGCGAGAGTCTATCATAGAGTCCTGGGGCAACTACATTGGCAAGATAGCTGCTACTATAACCGTTTTCTTGGGCAATTTCTTGATAGTTCTTTTTCTGCCAAAGTCCTCGCAATAATAATTGTTCTGTGTCATTGAGACAGCGATTCTCAAGCTTGAGCAGTTGCCGATTAAGAATCTCTTGGATTTCCTCGAATTTCATTATTTTTGTCCAAGGTAAGAAGATTTGATGGAATAGATTATTTGATTTTTCAGTTCCGTTGCAGCCAGAAACCCTGAATCTTGACATAACAGCACCGATTCAAACTAGAATTGGTATATTTGACAAACAAGCTGACGAGAACTGGCAACCGACAAAATTGTGCGACGGCAACACCGAGAGGGATTAATTCCCTCCCCTTACTAGGAAATTATAGCATTTCTTGTCAAGGTCAATTACACGGCAGCAATTATCTCTTGATAATTTCTATCAAAACCCCCTAAGTCTTCAGCGTCTAACCCCTCGATAATCCTATTAAGAATTAATTCGGAAAAATCCTCACAGGAGTTGACTAGACAGGGTTTTAGCAATCAGATGTACTGCATTTCAACTGCCTATTGAGAATTTTAGTACAGTGGCTGCTCCCAATCTTCGCGACAACGGTGAACAGTTACTGTTCATCCCTCAATACACTTGCTCCCAGAGCTTCTAGGGTTTCTTGCAGCATTTCAGCGCGAGATACATTACCCTGATCTTGCAATAATTGTAGCCCTTTTTGCCAAATCTCGATCGCCTCATTATAACTACCGAAAGCTATATAAGCCACCCCTAGATTTTGGTAAATAGCGGGATTATCGGGGTTTAACTTGAGAGCTTTTTTATAAGCTTTAATCGATTCTGGTAGCCGGTGCAGTTGTTTGAGAACCAGTCCTAAATTATAGTAACCATCGGCATAAATAGAATCAATTTCTACGGTTTTCTCAAAGATAGATAAAGCAGTTTCGTATTTTTCTGCTTCGTATAATAACCCACCTAAATTATTATAGGCCCCCAGTTTTAATTTATCTAAAATTGGCTGCTTAATCGCTTTAATAAAATTATCGGCTGATTGCTTAAATTCCTCCACTGAATAATAATAATTAGCGAGATGATAATATAACTCATATAAAATATGCGGATTAGAGCCATGGCATTTTAAACCGTGTTTGAGCAGCTTAAAACCCTCTTTATCCCTGCCAATCTTTAGATATAACCCTCCCAATTTACTACACACATAGGGATCGTGGGGATGCTGCTGATAAAAGCCCTCCATGGCTTTTCTTGCCCGTTCAAACTTATCTAAGCTGGCTATTTTATCGATGGTGTAACCGTAGTGAAAGATAGCAATTTCTGGCAGTTCAACTATTTTCCAATCAGGCTCTTTTTTTAATAAAATAGCCACATTATCATCAATAATTGAGTGATAGGGTCGGGTAAAAGTAACTTGAGGATGTCGGCGAAATAGCCGCGAAATTAGAGAATAGGGTGATTGTACGGCTCCGATTTCATGGCGGATTAAATTAATCACTAAATTTTCCTCTTTTTCCATTGCCCGACGCATTTTCGGTACGATAGCGGGATTTAATTCCTCATCAGCATCAAGGACTAAAATCCAATCGCCAGTAACATATTTTAAAGCCTCATTTCTGGCATCGGAAAAATTCCCCCGCCAATCGTAGCTAGGAACTATGGCACCGTAACTTTTAGCAATAGCAATCGTATCATCGGTCGAACCCGTATCCATAACGATCATCTCATCCACCACCCCTTTAACGCTATCCAAACAGCGCCGGAGATTTTCGGCTTCATTTTTGACAATCATGCAGAGACTAAGTTTAGGCATAACTTTACTCACTCTAGCGGTCAATCTTGAGGGATAGCGGCTAATCAATAACCCACTGATTACCACTCATCGATTATTAATTATCTTCCGAGTCTATCTTAAACCGTTCTACCGAAGAAAGCAGCTCCCGGGAGATACTCACCAATTTTTGCAGAGAACCCGCCACCCGTTGGGATTCTTGGGAAGTTTCCTGAGCGGTTAACTCCACCGACTGCATAACCTGGGCGACATTGAGGGAATTTTCCCGTTGTTTGACCGTATCGGCGGTAATCGATCGCACCAGCGTATCAATGCGGTTAGAAACTTGGATAATATCTTCTAAGGACTTCTTGGCCTGTTCCGAGCGCTCGGTGACATCGATAACCTGTTGAATCCCTTCCTCCATCGCCATCATTACCGAACCCGTTTCTGATTGAATCTGTACAACGATCTGTTCAATTTCCTTAAGAGATTTAGCAGCTCTATCGGCCAACTGACGCACCTCATCGGCCACAACCGCAAAACCGCGGCCCGCCTCTCCCGCTCGCGCCGCTTGAATCGAGGCATTAAGAGCCAATAAATTAGTCCGCGAGGCAATCTGAGAGACTACCGCGACAATTTTCGAGATTTCCTGGGAAGCTACCGCCAAACGCTTGACTTTTCGCGCCGTTTCTGATACCGTGTCGCGGATTTGCAGAATTCCCGCCACGGTTCTTTCCACGGAATCACCCCCCTTTAGGGCGGTAATCGAGGAAGTGCGGGCGACTTCTTCGGCTTCTCTGGCGTTTTCTGCCACCCGTTGAATTGAGTCGGTCATCATCTGTACCGAATTAAGGGTGACTGCTAATTCCTCCGCCATCCGCAGGGCATCGCTAGACTGATTGCGGGCGAAAGATTCACTATTGGTACTGGCTTGATTCACCTGTTTTGCCGCTTTTTTCACCTGTCGGACAATTTCGCGCAGGTTTTGGATAGTCAAATTAAAAGCATCGGCCACCGCCCCTAAAAGATCGGCACTTACCTCCGCTTCCACGGTCAGATCTCCCCGAGCCGCTCCTTCCACATCATCGAGAAGTCGAATCACTTGCCTTTGTAGATCTTCCCGTTCCTGTTCCGTTTCGGCGGCGCGGCGTTGGGTCTCCGTGGTGGTAGTTGCCACCACCCGGGCCATCTGATTGAAACGATTGGCCAGTTGACCGAATTCATCTTCCGAGTAGATCGTCGCTTTAGCGTTAAAATTGCCTTGCGAGAAATGATCGAATTGGCTTTGTAAATCGTCGAGACTGCGCTTAATTTGACTAATGAGCAACTGTAAACCTAGCCAAGTTAGGGCAAAAGCTCCCAGTCCAGTTAATAACATCTCGGTTAGTACCGGTTGACTGAAAGGGGAAAGGCTGGCTGGGGCTGGTTTCGGGGCAACTTTTTCGGTTTTTTCCTTGCTATTCGGGCCCGGTTTGGCAGCCGATAGAGAAAATAGCCAAGAGGTGGTACTAACGGCAAAAATTAAGATTACAGGGGTAATACCCGCTAAAGCCGCTAGGATTAGTTGTTTTTTGCCTAAAGAAGCATTGACAAAAAAGGCTAATTTGCCCGGATTGACTTCCACCACTGGCCCGAGCAGGCGCTCGGAAACAGGGCCAAGATGACTATCTTTTTTGTCATCGGGGATTTTTAAACGAGAAGGATTAAAACTAGGCTCTCCCAGAGCAGAACTGGCATTAAGGCGCGCACTGGGTTCGGGGACAAAACCAGCAGTTAAAGCTTCCTCTCCCGAACGGGTAAATAGCTCCGATTCCCCCAGTTCTTCGCCTATATCCGTCAGATGCAGTTGGGAAAAACCGTCTAAATCCTCATTATTGAGTTTTGGTTCCCTAAAATCTCCGGTTTCTTTCTCCTCGTATCTTTTTTGAGTGACTATGCCCTGATTAAGGTCAGTTTTCGCCGCTTGTCGGTGGTTCGGGTGCGGATCAATGGTAAAAGTGCTTGCTTCTAGGGTATCGGCATAGGATAACTCCTGATCTCTCCCAGTGACGGGATTTTCCCGCCAGTCAGAGGAAGCCGTAAAAGCGGCTTCTCCCGTTGACCCTAACCCACCGCCCCACCCTTCCTGCAGCGAGTCAATCTCCTCTGCTTCTAAAAAGGGGAAAGGGAGTTCTCCATCCCCAGAATCGCCGGACAAATGGGAACCGTAAGAGCCGGAACTGGCCAGGATAAGGGAACTAAAGGCGGTTTCCTCCGATTCCCCAAAATCATCGCCATAGGAATGGACTGTACCCGCCGTAGGCTCTCCGAAATCCTCGTCATTGAAAAGACCACTATCCCAGTCCATTACCTCCTGTTGCCGCTCGATACCAGCCGCTTGCGACCCCCTAGACAAAGAATTGCTGAAACCTTGACTAGGATCGAAAGCTGCCTCGCTGTAGGCAATGCTTTCCGCAGCAGCGATCATAAAATCTCCATTCTCGGCTTCAAAACGCAATTGCTGAATCTGCTCGAGACCCCGTCGAGCATAATCTACCAGATCAAAGAAATTGGCAGAATTTTTAGCCAATTCCAGCACTTTTTCGTAACGTCCCTCGGCCAAGCTGTATTGTTGTAGTCCTACATAAATGTGTCCCTGTAAAAGCAGGACATTGGGATCATCGGGATACTTGCTGATCATTTCTTTGACAATGACGGCGGCACCCTCAAGGTTGCCCTGGCAATAGGCGGTGTTAGCCTTTCCATAGAGTTTCGCGTATTCTTTCCCTGACGGCATTTGCCCCTCCCCTAGTAAAGATAAAGTGATCAAGTAGTTAGTGGTTTCAAGAAATAATTACTATAAATGCTATTCTGCTATTTTTTTGAGGTTTTAAGCCGCCCAACGGGCAGAACGGAGTATGGCTAGATGATCGAGTAGTCTTAAGGTTTTTTTTAATTCTTGGCCCAGAATCCACTCTCCCTGCACATAGGGGGCGATCTGATCGGGAATACTGACGGCACTACCTAGTTTATCTGGGTCGAGCCATTTCATATCTCCCAAACGTTGCACCGCTAAACCGAGGATCGTTTCCTGTTCTTCAATCACAATTACGGGAATTTCGGATCGATCAGTATTTAAACGGCTGTTGCTGTTATCCCCCAAAAATTGACCGAGATCCGCCACCCAGATCACTTGACCCCGAAGATTGATCGCACCGAGGAGCAAGGGTGAAGCATTGGGAATTGGGGTAATGCGATCGAGTGGTTGCTGCATCACCTCGCGAATGCCCACAGCACTAAGGGCAAACTCGTCCTGAGAGGGTAGATAAAATCGCAAGTGCAGTTCACCGACGGGAGTTTGTAATTCCTGATGGTTAGGGGCGATATTTTGAGCGTCACCAGTAAAAAAATCGGCGTTGTTAAGCATTTGTTTTGTTCTCTTGTAAGTAATATTTGGGGCGGCGTTTTTAGCTGTCTCGACCTATACCATGACTAGACTGTCCCCGGTGAAGGCGATTTTATCGGCGCAGCAGTTGTTTAACAGTGCAAATGAACTCAATCGGTTCAAAGGGTTTGACAATATAGGCATCGGCTCGGATTTTCCTGCCCCAATAGCGATCAAAGACTTCCCCTTTCAAAGAACAAATGACCACGGGGATATTTTTGGTTTTTGGATCCGACTTGAGACGACGACACACCTCATAACCATTCATGCCGGGTATGACGATATCGAGGACAACGAGATCGGGATCGGCTCTCTGAATATGTTCGAGGGCCTCCAACCCATCTTTGGCGATCGTGACCTTAATGCCGCTATTGCGGAGTAGATCACAGATCAGTTCCCGTTGCGTTTGGCTGTCTTCTACCAGCAATATTTCTCTCATAACTCCCTACCTAGCTAGGCCACCAAGGATAACAATGGAAAAAGAGGCGCGATAATAGTTCCCGTTGACCCGATGCTCCGAAATTGCTCCCATTTTTTGCCTCCAACGCAATCTGAAATTTATCAGGGGGTTTCCCTCTCAACCAGCAGTCATAACTCATTTTCGCTCAAAGGTTTGCTTAAATAATCGGTTGCCCCCACCATTTTGGCTGTTACCCTTGCCAGCAGCCCCCCCCTTGACTGGTTAAATCGTCGAGTTTTGGTAGGGCGATATCCCAGAGAATGAGAGCAGCTTCGATCTCTATAGCCTGAGCGAGAGCTTCTCACGAAAAAGACCCCAGGAATAGTTGGAATTTTCTAAAATACTCTCGACTTTTTCACCAATACTCAGATCGTCATCAATAGTTCTCCTGTTCTTTGTCCTAATTCAATCAATTGTAAAATACTGGGAATGTCAATCTCATTGAAGCTTCCTTGCATAATTTCTCGGAATCTCCCCCACTAGACGCTATTTCTTTTAGTCTAGAATAACCTAGAGCAGTTATCTTAATGGTGAGGTAGGAAGTCTCTGGTTTGAGGTGTTAGTCTGCAGATGATGCCAAATCTCGTCATACTTCATCTTGAGGAGAAACGCTGTCTTCCTTCCTCTTGTCACTAATAATAAATCTGATAAGCTAATTATGTAAGATATTTTTCAGTAAGCTTTGCTGCATTTAAACTAGCCTTGGCAATTTTCAGTACAAAAGGTCTAGCTTTCTATCCTTGCCTCTCGCTTTCACGCCGTCTTAACCGATAATTTAGATGTGTGGTCAGCTTATTCAAACTGCAGCCAGAGGTAAAAGGGGTCAGAAAACATCAGCCGATTTATGAGATTGACTGCCGAATTTTTTGAGACTAGGTCAGTAAATTGATGCTGAAAAATCTTCAAAAATTAAAAATTTTCCAGTGGGTAAGAGGAAAAATTGAGAACAAATGTATGTCTCAAAAAGAAAAACTCGAATGATAGAAATTAAAAATTTTTTGGCAGCCGATGGTTACACTGAAACTATAGACAGGCCGCTCCCAGCCTCGATCATCAACTCTCTCTAAAACCAATTACAAAAACTTTCATCACACAGGAAGACTACTCGTGCTATACCTTGCAGAAGTAAAAAAACAGACTAAAGGTTTTATCAGCGGTTACAAAATCGAATTGAAACTATTGGCCTGTCAGCATAAAGATCAGACGTGGAGTGCCATAGTGGGGAACGATATCTTAACCTACGACGAAACTAACTCCAGAGGAGAAGGTGCGCTTCTCTTGGTGAATTTGAGCGATAATCGTCAACTGCAAGGAAACCCAGAATTAGCGGGAGCGGAGATGGTGCGGCAACTGCAAAAGATTTCCCGTTTGATGGAGCGCAATAAGGAAGATCAAGAGAAAATCGATCAGTGGAAACAATCCCTCACCTATCAAAGCGAGATTCTCAACCGCCAGAAAATGGAAATGGAGGCAAGAATTGAGCAAATTGAGCGAATAGAAGCAGAATTCGATTATTTAGAGGGCAAAAGACAAGAACTGGAAAACCTAAAACAACAATTACAAGAGCAACAGCGACACCTGGAAGAAGAACAAATAAATTTCAACTCCTCCCCCAATCTTTCCCCAGAACAACAACAATTTATTCGCTCTCTAGCGGAGAGTTTAGCTAATAATCACGATCCGGGCAATTCTCCCTCACAAATTCTCTATTCAACTCTTGAATCTGTGCAGGGACAACAGACAATTTTAAATAGTTGTTGGCAGAGTTTAGAGGAGCAGAAAAAAGCTGTAGAAAATCGTCAGGTCGCCAACGAACAAATACTCAATCATCTTGAACAAAGAGCTAGGGAATTACAGATAAGTCGCAGTGCTTTGGAAACAAAGAAAATACAACTACAAATACAAGAAACTGTTCTGAGTCAAAAACAGGAATTATTTGATCGCCTTAACCTCACCCTACAAACCACTGATTCTACTCGACAAATGCTTTTTCGTCTCGCCCAAGCAGCAGACCTAGATTTTGATGGTAAAATCGATCTAGAAGCTCTTGAAAAAATGCCTTTGGAAGAATTGGAGAGCTTAGTTAACAATCTACAAACAGACCTCGATCGCTTGGAAATTTTTGTCAACGACCAAGAGGAAGAATTAACTCTCCAATCCCAAACCGTGGAAGAATTAGAAGCAAGAATGACCACAATAGATGAATCCCAGCGAGCTAATTTAGCAGAAGAATTAGCCGAGGAACAGGAGAGAAAAGGAATGCTGGCGGAAACCTTGATCGGACAGAGACGTAATCTTCGAGAAAGGCAAGCTATTCGCTCTCAACATCGGAAAATTCTGCACCGGAGACAGGGAATTTTATCCCCAGAAGATGCCCAAAAATGTAGCTTTGAACCAGTGTTAATTCTCCTGGAGGATAGTTATCAAAATAATCTCCAAGAAAGTCAACGTTTAGCAGCAGAAATCAAGCGAATACAAGAGGATTTACAAAAAAACAGAGATACTATTGACGAGCAATGGTCAGATTTAGAGCAAAAAACTCGTGAATTTGAAGAACAGGAGCGACAATGGCGCGATGCTAATCTGGCATTAGTGCGTTTAAAAACTCAGATACAACAGTACCAAACTTTCCTGCAACCCGTGCAGGATCATCTCGATCAAATCCGTCAAAAACTAGAAAATATTTCCCATTGGTTTATACCTATGGAGTCTAATGTTATTGCCTATGATTACGCTATTAACAGTTAGGCTTAATTAGGGTTCCTGAACAAATAATACAGGGTAATTCAGAAAAAGATTTCGCCCTTCTTGCCGATAACTTTTATAGCTTTTTATCTATGGATAAAATAATTTAGATCAATTTAACTCTAGGTTAGATGTGGTATAGACTAGGATTAGTAATTTATACTCAGATAGCTATGAGACAATCCGATCGAGAAATAATGATTTTAGCGGCTGTGGCCTCCCTCTTAGCGGTGGTGGCGGAAGTAGCGATCGCTTTTTAGATAAAAAAAACTGATTTACGGGGTTAAAGTCTGGCAAAATTGGCAATCAATGCCGAGGAAAGATATCGATACAATGCTTGTAACAGGGGCGGCAATTGCGATCGCCTCGATCGGGGAAATTAAAGCATGAGTGTTAGTGTAACCGGTCAGGTAAAAAGAATCGAAATAGGCACGGGAACTTGGGCATTAATTGCCGATAACGGTCAAACCTACGAATTAATGGAACCGACCGCCGAATTAATTCAAACAAGGGCAAAAGTGACAGTTATAGGTCAAATTCGCTCGGATGTGATGACTCTGGCCATGATCGGGCCAATTTTACAAGTGACCTCCTTTCAATCCCTGCCATGAAGCCGCAAAATACCGTTTAAAAACGGGCAAAAACCGCTTTTTAAGCCTGTAATCTCGAAAAATTGCCGTAATTGTCCCTCAGCTATACGAGAAAGAAAAATTGTCAAGAAGACCCTAATGGTTGATTTTTTCGAGAATAATCGGGAAATTTTGAATAATCATACTACAATAGACAGCAACTTTGTCTTAGGAACATCGGAATCACCTAAACCGATCTATCTGATTGGTTTAACTCGTAGTTACCTAAGTTGGCGTGAGGAGTGGACTGAATGAATTTGCGCGATAATGCTTTAACGATTCTGCAAGAAACGAGTCGAACTTTTTATATTCCCATAAGTCGTTTACCGGATCGTCTGCTCGAGGCAGTAGCCTCAGCTTATCTCTGTATGAGGGCGATCGATGAAGTAGAAGACCATCCAGACCTAGATAACTTCAGTAAAGCCCAGATATTAAGACAAATTAGCCTGAATTTACAAGCAGGTACCCAAAATTCTACCAAAGAGGATTTTACTTTTGGCTTAGTCCATCGGGAGATTTTGCCGGAAGTCACCCTGAGAATTGGCGAATGGGCAATGTTAGCACCGGATTCGATCGCCCCCCGGGTTTGGGATGCCACGGCGGCCATGGCCGATCGCATGGCCTACTGGGCCGGGAATAACTGGGATATTCGCACAGAAGTGGAATTAGATCAATATACCTTTAGTGTGGCCGGTGCTGTGGGTTTATTGCTGTCTGACCTCTGGAATTGGTACGACGGCACTCAAACTAATCGCAGTTATGCCATCGGTTTTGGTCGGGGTTTACAAGCGGTTAATATTGCCCGCAACCATGGCGAGGATCTGCGCCGGGGGGTAAGTTTTCTGCCCCAGGGTTGGACAATTAGTGATATTCATAATTATGCCCGTCGTAATCTGAAATTAGCCGATTATTACACTCAATCGCTGCCGAAAGGGCCGGCACTCGATTTTTGTAAGATTCCCCTCGCTTTAGCCCATGGCACTCTCGAAGTCCTAGCGTTAGGTAAGGAAAAACTCAGCCGCAGCGATGTCATCGCTTTGGTACAACAAATTACCCGTTAGAGGAAATCACAATTAGGGTTGGCTGAATAAATCTAAAAACCTTGTTGGGTAAGACTTTTAGACTTTTTGTCAATCAAAAAGTACCGGACTGGGAGTGATCAGGGGGAAAATTCCTGGACTTTTTCCCTGAAAATTAGGTAGTTGACCACCTGAAAATCGGTAAAACCCTACACCCCACACCCCACACCCTGCCCCCAAGAAAAACTTTTTGCCGCAAACCCCAATTAAAATTGCCCACGATCGCTCTTCCAAAGTCAGGAATCACAAGCGTGGGCAAAAAACCGGTGAAGTTCAGTAACTTAGAACAAACCGAGAGTTAAAGATATATCGATGGGGAAAGTGGCACCAATACCTAACCAAATCGTGACCACAGTACCAAATAGGAAGATAGCGGTAGCGACGGGACGACGGAAGGGATTTTGGAATTTATTGACGCTTTCAATAAAAGGAACTAACATCAAGCCTAGGGGAACGCCGGCCATGCAAGCGATACCTAAGAGTTTGTTAGGAAGAATACGGAGAATTTGGAAAACGGGATAAAGATACCACTCTGGCAGAATTTCTAAGGGAGTAGCGAAAGGATCGGCAGGTTCACCGATCATGGTGGGATCCATAATCGCTAAACCGGTGCAGAGTCCGATCGTACCAAAGATAACCACCGGGAAGACATAGAGCAGATCGTTAGGCCAAGCGGGTTCACCGTAGTAGTTGTGACCCATCCCTTTAGCCAACTTAGCGCGCAGAGCGGGATCGCTGAGATCGGGCTTTTTTAATGTGGACATGGATAATGTCTCCTAAAAATGATTTCGGATCGACAGAGATATTTTTCTGAATTATAGAGGCCCAGAAATGCCTTGTTTACGGATCATCAAGAAATGTAGCAACATGAAGACCGCGATCGACCAGGGTAGTACAAAGGTATGTAAGCTGTAGAAACGGGTTAAAGTTGCTTGACCGACGCTTTCGCTACCGCGCATCAGGGTGACGAGTTGATCACCGACGACGGGAATAGCAGCAGGTACACCAGAAACGATTTTAACCGCCCAGTAACCCACCTGATCCCAGGGTAAGGAGTAACCGGTGACACCGAAGCTAACGGTGATTACGGCCAGGACAACCCCAGTTACCCAGGTTAATTCGCGAGGTTTTTTGAATCCACCGGTCAGGTAAACGCGGAAAACGTGCAGGATCATCATTAAGACCATCATACTGGCGGACCAGCGATGGATAGAACGAATTAACCAGCCAAAGTTAACTTCGTTCATGATGTACTGTACGGAGGAGAGGGCCTCTGCTACAGTGGGTTTGTAGTAGAAGGTCATGGCGAAACCAGTGGCAAACTGGATCACGAAGCACACAAGGGTGATGCCACCCAGACAGTAGAAGATATTGACGTGAGGGGGAACGTATTTGGTGCTGATATCATCAGCGATCCCTTGAATTTCTAAGCGTTCCTCAAACCATTGATAGGCTTTAGAATCCGTTACTTGTTTGGTAAACATCGCGTAACCAGTAAGAAAAATGAAAGATTTAATGTGTGACCTTTAAAAAATGTAACACAGTTTTCAGGTCTAATTCTCGCTCCGGTCAGGTTTCTCCACCGGTGGGGATCGATTGGCGATCGCTAGGGACGAAAAACGGCTAACTTCCTAAAATTTCCCTTAAAATGTCTCCTAGACTACAAAAAATCAGGCCAATTGTCCGACACTGGGAATAGGTAAGGTATGAAATGAGGTCAGCGTGCTATTAAATACCTACGATCCCGAAGGCTTCTACGACGAACTATTCTTAGATGATGGTCAACCTCGTCCCCACTCGTCCCCTTTAATCAAATGGTTGCAGAATCTGCCGCCCCGAGAACTTCAACAACACCGGGAAACGGCTCAGTCGGCCCTGTTTGAATTGGGGGTGACTTTCAATGTCTATAGCGACAATCAAGGGGTGGAAAAAATCTTTCCTTTTGATATTATTCCCCGAATTGTCTCGGCTGAGGACTGGGATTATTTAGAAAGAGGACTGAAACAACGCATCAAAGCTCTCAATCTTTTTCTCTCCGATATCTACAATGACCAGTTAATCATTAAAGATGGCATTATTCCCCCCGAATTAATCGCCTCGGCGACGGGATTTCTGAAACCCTGTGTGGGACTGAAACCCGCCGGAGGTATCTGGTGTCACATCACGGGAACCGATTTAGTCCGCGATAAAGATGGTCAATGGTACGTTTTAGAGGATAATTTGCGGGTTCCTTCCGGTATTTCCTATGTCCTCGAAAATCGTCGGGTAATGAAAAGCACTTTCCCCGATATTTTCCAGACAATGAATGTTAAACCGGTGGATGATTATCCTTCCCATCTGTTGGAAACTCTCCTCAATTTAGCCCCAGCCCAATTACCTAATCCCACCGTGGTGGTTTTAACCCCCGGAACCTATAATTCTGCCTACTTTGAACATTCTTTTATTGCCCAACAAATGGGGGTAGAATTAGTGGAAGGGCGTGATTTAGTTGTCTTTGATGGTTATCTACAAATGAAAACCACCAAGGGATTAAGACGGGTAGATGTGGTCTATCGTCGCCTCGATGATGACTTTTTAGATCCGGCGGTTTTTCGTCCCGATTCGATGTTAGGTGTACCCGGATTATTAAAAGTTTTCCAGGAAGGTCGCGTCGCTTTAGCTAATGCCCCGGGTACAGGAGTCGCCGATGATAAGGTTATTTATGCTTTTGTCCCCGATATGATTCGTTATTATCTGGGAGAAGAAGCGATTTTAAATAACGTTCCTACCTATCTTTGTTGGCGAGAAAAGGACTTAGATTATGTCTTAAATAATCTCGATAAATTAGTTGTGAAAGCCGCTAATGAGTCGGGAGGTTATGGGATGTTAGTCGGTTCTCAAGCTACCCCCGAACAAAGGGCAGAATTTGCCCCACGCATTGCTGCTAATCCCCGCAATTATATCGCTCAACCGGTGTTAAGTCTTTCTAGGGTTCCCACTTTAATTGACACGGAAGTTGAAGGTCGTCATGTGGATTTACGTCCCTATATTCTCCATCGGGGTGATGAAATTTATGTGCATCCAGGGGGGTTAACTCGCGTAGCTTTGAAAAAGGGTTCTTTAGTGGTTAATTCCTCTCAAGGTGGTGGCAGTAAAGACACTTGGGTTTTAACCAAGTAATCAGGACAATAATCAAAATTTTGGTGGGTTACTAACCCACCCTACCCTTTTCTTTTTCCTTTTCACTTTTTCCCAGTTAATTATGCTTAGTAGAGTTGCTGATTCAATTTATTGGTTAAATCGCTATATTGAACGGGCAGAAAATGTCGCCCGGTTTATGGATGTTAATCTTAATTTAATGTTAGATGTACCTACCAGCGTTTTGCAACAGTGGGAACCTTTGGTTTTAACCACGGGAGATTTAGAACAATTCAAGAAACGTTACGGCACAGCCACCGCAGAAAATGTGATCAATTTCTTGACATTTGACACGGAATATAGTAACTCAATTATCTCTTGTTTGCGCTGGGCCAGAGAAAATGCTCGGTCAGTTCGCGAGATTATTTCTTCGGAAATGTGGGAACAGGTTAATGGTTTTTTCTTGATGGTAAAAGATGCTTCCTCTTACCATCCTCAAACTACTTTACCGAACTTTTTTACCCAAGTTAAATTGGCTAGTCACCGTTTTGCGGGGGTAATGGATGCAACGATGACTCATAATGAAGGTTGGCATTTTGGCGTTATGGGAAGATTACAGGAACGCGCCGATAAAACCGCCAGAATTCTTGATGTTAAATACTATTATCTCTTACCTTCCGCTCAATGGGTAGGAACTTCTCTAGACCAAATTCAATGGATTGCTTTACTGCGGTCGGTGAGTGCCTACGAAATGTATCGTAAATGTCAACGACGGATTACTCCTAGTGACGTGGCCGAATTTTTAATTCTTAATCGAGAATTTCCTCGCTCAATTCACTTTTGTCTGCGGGAATTAGACCACTGTTTACATCAAGTTACAGGGACTCCTATAGGAACTTGGGGCAATTCAGTAGAAAGAAGTTTAGGGCGACTTTGTGCCGAAATGAGTTATCTAACTATCGAGGATGTTATTGAAATGGGATTGCATGAATTCCTCGACCATATTCAAAAAAGAGTTAATGATGTGGGAATAAAAATGACAGAAACTTTCTTTGTTTTTAATCCCGAACTTGCCTCACCTCTGCCAGTAAATAACTTTCAATATCAATCCCAATTAACAACTTAATGCGTTATCACATTCGGCATCAAACTAACTATTTCTATAATCAACCCGTGATTTTATCACCCCATCTGCTGCGCTTGCGACCAAAATCCGATGGTGGGCAAACTTTGCGAGAGTTCACACTCAAAATTAACCCGGAACCTTTAACGATAACTAATATTATTGACCTCGATGGTAATTCTTGTTTACAAATTTGGTTTAATCAACCGACGGAAGAATTATTGATTGATGTGGTCAGTGAAGTGGAAACCCATGGGGTTAATCCTTTTCAGTATTTGTTGGAACCTTGGGCGACCTGTTTACCCTTTGATTATCCTATTTCTCTCCACAGTCAATTACAACCCTACAGACAATTCTATGGGTTAAATAATGACCCTGATATGGCAGCATTAGCCCAAGAAATTATGCAGGAAACTGAGGGACAGGTGCTATCTTTCCTGTTTAATCTTAATGACAAAATTTACCGCAATTGTCAGCAAATTATTCGTCTTACTGGAGAACCCTATCTACCCGGAAACACTTGGAAAAATAAGCAGGGTTCCTGTCGCGATTTTGTGGTTTTATTTATGGATGTGTGTCGCTGTGTGGGATTAGCTTCCCGTTTTGTCAGTGGCTATCAAGAAGGAGATTTAGACCAAGGAGAAAGACATTTACACGCTTGGGTAGAGGTGTATTTGCCGGGGGGCGGCTGGAAGGGCTATGATCCCACCCATGGATTAGCGGTGAGTGACCGTCATATTAGCCTCGTTTCTAGTCCAATTCCCCGTTATTGCGCGCCGGTAGAGGGAAATGCTCGACCAGTTAATCTCGGTCATCAAGTGATAGAATCTCAGCTATCATCGACAATTGCCATCGATTTGTTATCTTGAGGGTGATTGTTTATGGCTAAAGGATTTGGCACAGCAACAAGGCGAAAAGTTTTGGGAGCGGGGCATAAATCCCCGTTACAAAAACGGCCGACCGCCTCCTGCCTTCGTTAAGAAGCCGCCGCCCTCGCCTTCTTGGGAATCTTGGCGAAACTACAGCTATCTTACCCAAAAGAAAGTCTGCCGCCATCGTTCAGGGGGTTGACGAAATGAATTCCCTCAATGGTAGCCCCGGAATTAAAATCCTCGCTATAGACCGTGGTGATTTGATTTAAGCGAGCGGTCGCCCAGATCTGGGCATCCCAGTAGGAAAACTGGTAACTTTCTACTCCACGGGTGGCTTCCAGAACGATCAACTCGGTAATCGGAACTACCTCACAGGCTATTAGATATTGACGGATGCAGGCCAGAGCTTCTTCCTGGGTTAGCAGGGGGCGACGGCTGCTGGTGACGGCCTGAAAGAATTCTCCCATCACCTGCGGGCTGATGACGGCGCGGGTGGTGCGGATCAGGTCATCGACAACGGTTAATGCCCGTTCCCGTTTGCTTTTCTCGGCGATATCGTAGAGATAGACCAGAATATTGGTATCGAGCAGGACTCTATCGTTCATAGAGATCCTCCCTTTGCCAATCCCTTTTACCCGGTTGTGATGGGCGGTTTTCGAGACTGGCGATAAAGGCCTTTTCTCGCTCCCAAGCGCTCAAGTTCGGGGTGGGAGAGTTGACCCTTCGGCTTCGCTCAGGGTCAACGTTGACGGAAATTATGTGTTGGTCGATCGCCTGTCGGATGATCTCGGCCTCGCTCAGTCCCGTCTGTCGGGCTTTCTCTTTCAGTAAATTATTCTGCTCGGCTTCGATATAAATTTGCTTGCGGATTTTGCTGACCATAGCCAGTTTAATTATATACATTACATTATACATTACTATAACCGTCGTGAATCGTAATCGCCAGTTTTTCTATATGTCTGAATTTGCTTAGTGCATATATACTACAAAAACCAGAACCCCCTATCTATCAATGGATACACCCATTAACCTTTCTTAATCTACTCATGTTTTTTGTAATATTTCTTAATAGACGGGGATGGAGTATATTTGCTAGAATTTCCTGACCGTAATTCTCCTGTGCAAGAAAAGTAGATTTATTCAGCTAACCCTAGATAAGTAGCTGGTTATAATTAAATTAAAGATGGATTGTGGGTTCGATCCCCCCTGCCCCCCTTGATAAGGGGGGTTTCTGAGAACTTTTAACACCTACCTACTTAGAAAGCCATTTAAGTAATTTTCTATGGAGAGGGCTCTTCTGGTGTTTGTGTGGAAGGAAGAAGAATAGGGATAATTTGGGTGCATCTCAATTTGGTGGAAATATCTAGAGGACGTTTTGGGCGTACGCAACTACGTTTACCCTTCTGAGTATGAATTTTATCTGCAATCACCCCTCGATCGAGCATTGTTTAAAACAACAATTAATTAATCTTTTTCCAGAAAACAACCATAAATTAACTTTCTATCGTTGCCAAAAAACTGATAGTATCCTCTATCGTTCACCTCTGTTTTATTATTTTACACCCGCTCAATGTCAAACCATATTTAACCATTTAATCGCCCTTTTTCCACAAATTCAGCTTAGGGAAGGATGGCTAGAATTATTATTAGATCAGCAATTTTTGTCCTTTTGGTTACTGAAACTAAACGATTTAATTGATAAATTTTTCTCCGATCAGCTTCCTCTCCATCCCGAAGGAGAATTTTTCTTTTTATTTCAATATACCCACGCTCGCTATTCTAGTTTGTTACAACTGCTCAATCGGGAAAAAATTAGATTAACCGAGTCTGAACTATTATCATGGCATCATCCCGCCGAAATAGCCTTAATCCTGCAAATTTTAACCGTTTGCGATTGTTGGGAAGGCCAGAAACTCTATCCCCTAACTGCGAATTTGTGCGAAGCGATGCTCAATTTTGAGCGTAACTGTCGCATTATCGGAGAATCAGCCCCAATTCAGCGATCGAGATTAATCCTGATTAGCGTCAGTCAAAAACTACTTAACCGTCTTCTCCGTCAAAAATGGCAACTGCTGCCGATGACGGAACTATAAAAATATCAACTTTTGTGAATTTAGTAGATAAAATCACCAGCTTATGATAGATTTTAATTAGTGTGAGGAGCGAACCAGAATAGAGAGCCGAGACGAAACATGGACAGTCGCCGGCTCTCTTTCTGTTGTTCAGGAATTATTTTTTTCTTGGCGATATTTAATAAAAGTGGGCAAATCAACCCGAAAAGAGGAATATTTCGGGGAAGTAGAGATGATAGGTGCGGGCCAATCCCTGTCTTTCTTATTTAAGGATTCTACTGGCTCAATTGTCTCTAATTCCGCTACAAACTCATCGATGGGAGCCACTTCATCGCTTTCTTGATTCTCTGTCTGAGACCAAGGCTCGATCGCAGCTGACTTGGCGACAATGGCTAAATCTGGGGGAGAATTGCGATCGCTACCGCGCTGGAAATACTGGGCCAAGGCCGCTTTATACTGGAGGGTGTAGCGCTGCTGACGTTGGAGACGGGTGCGTAATTCCTGCAATTGCTGGTCATAGTTGCACAGTTTTTGGCTTTTTTCCTGATAACTTTCCTGAATTAAGGCACATTCTCGCTCTAAACGGGCTAATTGTTGGCGCGTGCGGGTCAATTCTGCGGTCAAATTGGCAATAATCATCGGTTGCCGTTGTTCTGCTTGACGATACTGTTCAATTTCCCCTAAAGCTCGCTGTAATTGTTGCTTTTCGTATTGCAGTTCCTCGTTTTGCTGCTGGATTAGGGTATCGCAACTTTGCCAGCGACGATGTTGCTCGGCTAACCGCGATCGCAGTTCGGCGAGAGCTTGCTCCCGTCGCCAGATCTCCGCTTGTAATTCTTGATTTTGTTGACGTAAATGAGAGGATAGAGCTGCCCAATCTGTCTCATCTGTTGATTGACTCTCATGCTCGACAATTTCAGCAGTGATGACAGTATCCGCATGGGTGAGATGATCGAGGTACAGGTCGGAATTATCGTTCATAAAAGCCAAAGGATGAGGAAACCTAGAAGTTTAGAGACGTTAAAAGCCTTCTATCGTTCCAAAAAAAAATGGGAACCGCATTGTTAGAGACTGCCGCGCGGTTCCACTGCCGATCCTTAAGAGGAGAACACTATAAATAACCATAAGCTTATTAGGAATTTTTGTCAATACTTAATGAGAAGTTTTTTCAATAAGTTGGAGAGGAGAGGGGAATCGACTAATTCCCAGATAGTTATAGTGCGGGGTATCTGGCCCGGGGCCAGGGAAGAATTAGCCACAGCAAAATTGACACAAGCACTGGTCGAGCGGGTTAGCGGCTCGATATGCTTCAATAATCCTATAGTTTTTATTTTCCTTGTCCTACTATGCCACGTCCCCCGAAGAAAACCCCTAGCACCCCTGAACCTCCCGAAGAGCCAATTAAAACCACTCCTCCCCTACAACCTCTACAAATTATTAAAAAGGGTTCTAGGGCTGCAGTACCCCCCAAACCCCCAGAAACCCCTCCAGAAATAATTGAGGAAAAACCAGCCGAGGAAACGGTAAAATCAGTCAGTAGTGAGATAAAATCTCCTCTCCGTCCCCGTTTCGATTCGGCTCCTCCATTCCGAAAACCGATTCCCAAAGCAGAAATTCCCGTCATCGAAAAAGCGACGGGAGCTAATGGCGAAGTATTTAATCTGACCGATTCTGTCCTGATTACCGAACCTTTCGGTACTCGTATTCCTGCTATTATCGATAGTTTTTATGCCGATGATCAAGGCGAAATCTGGGCGCAGCTCAAACCGGTGGAAGTTAATCCCGATTGTCGCTGGGAACAGGCCTGTATTCGCTCTCAGGGTTTGGTAAAAGCTGAGTAAAACAGTTATCAGTTATCAGTTATCAGTTATCATATTTGAGTTTTAAGTGTGCAGTATTAACAAGTAATTTAGATAATATCTCTTGCATAGTTAATTGTTGAGGGTTCAAAAACGTCAAAAATAAGGATTAAATGGCATAAAATATCTAAATAGACCATTTAATTGATTCTTATTCATTCTTAATTCTCCTGACTACTGACTCCTGCCTCCTAACCAACTAAGACAATTGTTGATTTTTACAAGAGGTCTGATGATTTGGTATTCTCAAAAGGTTTATTGATCAAGGCTATGGTATGATTAAAGGTAGTTTGTCAGACTGTGATATTTTTCATGATAAGTAGCTGGTTATAATTAATAAATTAAAAATGGATTTTAGGTTCGATCCCCCCTGCCCCCCTTGATAAGGCTATCCATTAGTCACATCTTTCTTAACATAAAATTTGACAAAAAGAGAAAAGTGTGCAAGATGGCTCAAGGGGGTTCTATGGGGGGACTAATTTGATGAGATAGTTTCCAAGTCTGGCTGATATCATGTAACCTTCGCAG
>NZ_JBLZRT010000025.1:0-42659 GCF_048564745.1 Microcystis sp. | reverse complement strand
GATATCAGCCAGACTTGGAAACTATCTCATCAAATTAGTTCCCCCATAGAACCTCCTTGAGCCATCTTGCACACTTTTCTCTTTTTGTCAAATTTTATGTTAAGAAAGATGTGACTAATGGATAGCTTGATAAGGGGGGTGCCGATAGGCGGGGGGATCTACCCTTGATAATGGGGGTGCCGATCCCCCCTTAATCCCCCCTTAATAAGGGTGGCATCTGAAAGTTTTTAATACCTATCTAGTTATCATGTCTAATATCTATCGTCTTGCCCAGGGCCATTTAAACCTATTGGAAACCTGTCCACCCAGATTTCAAAAAGTCTATCTAGAGCAACTTAACACACCGGCTGACCCCGGGCAATTGGAGAGGCAAGAATGGGGCAGTCAGTTTCACCTATTATTACAGCAGCGGGAATTAGGGCTGCCGATCACGTCCTTATTACGCGAAAATGAACAGTTAGAACATTGTTTAACAGCCCTATTAAAGGCCGCCCCGGCAATTGCCCAAAATCCGGGAGAAGCTAATCGAGAAGCAGAACATTGTCGCAGTTTAACTGTGGGTAATTATTTATTAACGGTTATCTATGATTTAATTTTACTAGAGAGCGATCGAGCGGTAATTTTTGACTGGAAAACCTACTTAAAACCTATCGATGCCGACAAACTAGCCAAAAATTGGCAGACGAGACTTTATCTGTATGTGTTGGCAGAAACTTCTCCTTATCCTCCTGATAGTTTATCGATGACCTATTGGTTTGTGCAGTTACCCCGCAGCCCCGAACAAATTACTTTTAACTATAACCAGAAACTACACCAACAGACAGGGCGGGATTTACGCCGTTTATTGAAGGATCTCGATCGCTATCTATCAGCATACCAAAATGATTTAGTCGATTTTCCCCATCGTCCCGATTGTCAGCTTCATTGTCCCTATTATCTTAGACAAGAGCGATCGGACCCAATAGACTTACCCTCGATCGAGGATATCCCTGAAATCAATCCTTTTGTCTAATTATTGCCAATTTTGTCAGTATTCTCAATTCAGAATTCTGAAGATTATTTTTATTTATTCTCCCTTCTCCCCCTCTCCCCCTCCCTTCTCCCCAATTCATAATTCATACTTTGTGCTTTTTGTCAAAAAAACTTTTTCTTTGTAATAAAACTACATAAAAAAAAGATCATCGTTGTGGGTGAAATTGACTAATTTACCCGTCTTAATTAGGATTACCTTGTAGGTGTGGCAAGGGTTTCAACCCTTGCCACCCAAAAAAGCACAGAATATCCCACTATGAAATTCTATCAAATCGCTGTAACCATTGTAAAATCGTTGTTAAATAAAAATCTTTCTCAATTAATTCTTAAGAATTTATAAATATTGCGGAATGTTAATTTAAATATTCTCAAGTTTTTGGGGTCAATAGATAACTTTTGCTTATCTTTGGCGAACATTGGGTTAGAAGTCAGAAGTCGGGAGTCAGAAGTCAGTATTCAGGACACAGGAGATTATTTTTATGTATTCTTCCCACACCCCACACCCCACACCCGTTCGGCTGAGCTCACGGCCGAAGCCCACACCCCACACCCCACTTTCCCACTCTCGACAATTCCCCTTCTCCGCCGCGTTAACCATGGTCGATAATAATAAAAGACAGATTGATCGCTTGCGCTCATGACCGGCAACCACTACCAAACCTTAGAAATCAGCCATAAATCGACCCCTGACGAGATTAAACGGGCCTATCGGCGTTTAGCCAGACAATTCCACCCCGATAGTCAAAACGATAGTGCCAGTCACGATAAAATCGTCGCTATTAACGCCGCCTACGAGATACTAAGCGATCCGAGACTAAGAAAGGACTACGATAACCAACTAATCGCCAATTCTCCCGAAAAACGCGCCCAACGCACCGCCACCGCCCAGGCAAATTACCATCGTTACAAAGAAGCAGTCCAGGAAGACGAAGCCCTGGTCAAACAGTGGTATAACCAGACCTATAGCCCGATTAATCGCCTGATCGGTCAAATTATCCGGCCTCTCAAAGGTCAGATCAATCACCTATCCGCCGATCCCTTCGATGATCAGTTGATGGCTGTTTTTCAAGACTATCTAGAAACCTGTCGCCAAAATCTCGATCGAGCCAAAACCCTCTTTTCCCAACGGCCCAACCCTGCCAAAATGGCCAAAGTGGCCGCTTCTCTTTACTACTGTCTCAATCATCTCACTGACGGACTAGAAGAATTAGAAACCTTTACCCTTAACTACGATGATCGCTCTCTCCACACCGGTCAAGAAATGTTTCGTATGGCCCAGCGTTTACAGGTAGAAGCTAAACAGATAGCCAGTCAGTGCCAAAATTAGACCGCTTGTAAAAATCAAAAATTGTTGTTAGGGTGAGGAGTCAGTAGCCAGTAGTCAGGAGAATTAAGAATGAATAACAATCAATTAAATGGTCTATTTACAGATTTTAGGCAATTTAATCATTATTTTTGCCGTATTTGAACCCTGAAAAATTAATTATGCCAGAGCTTGATTAAATCTCTAGCCATGGACAAAAAAAAAGACGAAAATAGATCAAGACCAGATTTACCCAATCCCTAGCTTAACCCCGATGAGAGACAAACAATCAGAAATTACCAATATATCCACCCCTAGAGATTCTGATCTTTATTCCTTGCCTCCCGCCGTCCAACGGGCTGCTAATATCCTTTTACGTCAGGGAAGAATCGGTTTTTGGACGCAGATTGTCCTAGGCGTAATTTCAGGGGTTTTATTGCTCATTGCTACCGCTAGTTTATTAGGGACGAGACAACGCACTTCCGGTATTGAAATCGGTGTTTTATGTGCCATTGGTGGGGCTGGTTTCTTGGTAGTCGCCATTTTCTTTTCTTCTCGTTACATGAAAATCGCCCGTCAAATGTTGGGGGGTGATCAAGATAGTCGCCCGAAAAAATCCGATACTATTCAATTAATTCGTCAGGGTTTAATCGCTAATATTATCGGGATGTTTTTAACAATTTTGGGAGCGCAAGCCTTGGCGGGAATCGTCTTAATTAAATCCCTCAATGTTCCTCAAGGCACTTTTAATGTTGCCTCTAACCCCAGTCAATTTGTTAATTCTGTTGACCTGTTAATTGTGCAGGCTAATACTAATACAATTCTCGCTCACTTTACTGGTATTGTTACCTCTTTGTGGCTTCTTAATCGTATTACTTCTAAATAAATATGGCCATGCAACGCACCCGTTTAAGTACGCTGGCTAATGTCACCAGCAGTCGATTTAATAGCTTTTTTGGTAATCCTTGGCGGCGAATTTCCCTCCAGATAATTTCTGTTTTATTTGGAGTTTTTTCTGGGCAAGCAATTGTCACTACTGCTGGCCAAACTGCTCAATGGGATGTCACCGCTGCCGGTTTATTACTGCTGTTTACGGAGGCGACTAGCCGGATTGTTTACCGAAAAAGTTCCCAGGCTAAACCAGCACCGATTCTGCGAGAATCTCTCAATTTACTAAAAATTGGTATCACCTATAGTTTATTTCTAGAAGCCTTTAAAATTGGCTCTTAAATCCCCAATTGAAAAATAAAACGCACGACTCCTTAAGAGTTGACAGAGAAAGGCTCATCAGGTTTTGTCCGATTAATACAACAACAACTAACATAGAACCAAGAGACTTGCTCTACCAACTTGGTCAAGAGGGAAATTTATTGACTATAAACTACAGAATAAAGGCGGTTTATTGATGGAGATTGATAGATTTTTCCCTAGCTCTAAAACCTGTTATCATTGTCTCTATCAAATGTCTGATATGCCATTAGACGTTAGAAAATGGACTTGTCCAAGCTGTGGTACACATCACGATAGAGACGAAAATGCAGATAAAAAAATGAGAGCAGAAGGCATCAGAAAATTATTGGTCTCAGGAACTCGGACCACTGCTCAAAGAGGAGAAGTAAGTCAAAAAGGTGGATGTAAATCTGTCTTGAGGCATTCCCCTGTAAATTCCGAAGTCTTGACAACTGCGCCTAGGGAGTCAAGGTAGTTCACTATGTTTCAAAATAGCTCCAGTGAAGTTAGTATTCTCCCCATGGACGAACATAATCAAAAATTAGTTAATTATGTTCATCCTGCCGATTGGGTCAATCCACAACCCCAAGATTGTTATGATTTAGTCGTCATCGGTGCGGGTACTGCCGGTTTAGTTGTAGCGGCGGGGGCGGCGGGTTTAGATATAGGTTTAAAAGTGGCTTTAGTGGAAAAACACTTAATGGGGGGAGATTGCCTCAATTTTGGTTGTATTCCTTCTAAATGTCTGATTCGTTCCTCTAGAATTATCGGGGAAATTGAGAAAGCCAAAAAATTAGGAATTGATATTGGGGATACTAGGGTAGATTTTGCCAGAGTCATGACCAGAATGCGGCAAATTCGCGCCGATATTAGTCATCATGATTCGGTGCAACGTTTCCAAAAACTAGGTATCGATGTCTTCTTGGGTAGCGCTCGTTTTTTAGGACAAAATGCCGTGGAAGTGGCGGGAAAAACCCTCGCTTATAAAAAAGCTGTCATTGCCACTGGTGCTAGGGCTTTTCATCCCGATATCCCCGGACTAAAAGCGGCGGGATTTTATACCAATGAAACAATTTTTTCCGTCACAGAATTACCTCCTCGATTAGCTGTTATCGGTGGCGGGCCGATTGGTTGTGAATTAGCCCAAGCTTTTCAACGGTTAGGCACGCAAGTGACTTTATTTCATAATCATTCCCATCTTTTGAACAAAGAAGACCCAGAAGCGGCCGAAATTCTTGAGCATACTTTGCTGCGGGAAGGAATGCAATTAATTCTCTCTTGCCAAATTGAACGGGTGACAAAAAATGAGCGGGGTAAAACCATTGAATATACTAGCAACGGTCAAGGAGCAACTATCACCGTTGATGAGATTTTAGTCGCTGCCGGCCGGGAGCCTAATCTGTCAGGATTAAATTTAGAAGCGGTGGCCGTGGAATACGATACTCGTCGGGGAGTCAAAGTTAATGATTATCTGCAAACTACTAACCCGAAAATTTATGCGGCTGGTGATATCTGTATGGATTGGAAATTTACCCATGCTGCCGATGCAGCCGCCCGTATTGTGATTAAAAATACTCTCTTTTCTCCCTTCGGTTTCGGACGCGATAAGCTCAGTAATTTAGTTATGCCTTGGGTCACTTATACCGACCCAGAAATTGCTCGTGTGGGTATGGATGAAACCCAAGCACAGACCCAGGGATTGGTCACTAATACTATTAAAATTCCTTTGAGTATAGTCGATCGAGCTATCGCTGATGGCGAAACGGACGGTTTTTTAAAAATTATTCACAAACAAGGTTCCGACCAAATTTTAGGGGCCACTATTGTCGCCGCTCACGCCGGTGAGATGATTTCTGAAATTACCACCGCTATGGTGGCTAAAATCGGACTGAGTAAACTCTCTAGTGTTATTCATCCCTACCCCACCCAAGCGGAAGCAATTAAAAAGACCGCCGATGCCTATCGTCGAACTCTCTTGACTCCTAATAGTAAAAAACTATTGGAATTTTTGAGTAAATTATCGCGTTAAAATCAGTTATCAGTTATCAGACTTGAGTTTTCAGTTCACTGGTTACTGTTTACTATAACTCTTGCAAATTAATTATATGTTATACCATTTCTCTAAATGAAAACTACACATCGAATTTAAGTCACCCTTTTTAAGGGGGATTTAGGGTGATTAAACTTCTGTAGTCAGACTTTGGAGAATTGGTATTACAATGGTAGGCTAACTAATTTTCACCAAAAAATTAGTTAGTTAGTTAGTGCATTTGTTCTAGATGAAAACCTGAAGTTTAACTTTGTAACCCAAAACTCTTTAGATATGCTTTAATTTGGTTGTCAAAACCTCTTTATTTAAGCAGCACAAACTATCTCAATTATAAAAATTGAGAATAAATTATCTTGACTAATTACAATTCTCCTTCACTGGATTAATGTTTGGCAACTTTTAAGAAGTTGCTATACCTATCCCTAACTCATAGTTATAAACAGCCGCCAACAGATTAACTATTAAACTATATATTCGACGACTATTCCGATATTTACAGCATAAGATTTTCAAGATTTTGAGTTTCCTATTTATAAGTTTAATGATAATCCTTTCTTTGGCTAAAGCCTTGTTATACTACTTTTCTAACTCTGTTAGTTTTCCATTTTTCGGTTTCCTTTTCGGTGTATAACTATTAGTATGGTATGCAGCTATTCCCTGATAACCACTGTATTCTATGCTGGTAGTTAAAGTACAAAAATGAACTTGACTTCCATCTAAAAATCGAGAAAAAAGCAGAATCTTCTATCATACTACAAAAAAATTATGCAAGAGATCTATTAAAAATAACCCTGACTCTTGATCACACACAAAACTGAGTTTTAGGTATTTTATGCGAGGTTTAATTACCGCTTTTTTTTTCAAAAATTTGGATAGTATCTCAGCATATTTTAGTGAGTTAGCCATAGCAAAGTAACCTACTTTTCAGAATTATAAAAGTTAGTAGCTGATGATATCACCTGACATTAACTCCTGCCATTCAGAATCCTTGCTGATAGTGGTCAAGCATAGACTCAGCCTGCCCTTCAAGGATACGCCTGCACTCAATCAATGGTAACTTGAGAAAAGCCAGACGTTGCTCTAGGGATAAAGCTTGTTCTTCAGGGGTTAAATAAGACGGATTAGCCTCTTTCACCAGTGGGAAAACCTTCAGTTTGTCAGAAAAATCCCATTCCTATCATATCTAGATTTTATAGGACATCCTCTCAAGCTAGGCGGACTGATTAAAGAAACAAAGGAAAATGGAAATTTTGCCGATCTAGGGCTGGCCTTTGCTATAAGTGAGCTATATAGCGCCTCCTTGGCTAGTGAGGAAATTCTCAAACGCTAAAGCTGAGAGCTTACCGCTATAACTAAGCACACGAATCACCCAGACTGAGAAAATATCATGCGTATCGCTCACGATGTCACCGAATTGGTTGGCCGCACTCCTTTAGTACAATTGAATCGGATTCCCCAAGCGGAGGGCTGTCTTGGCCGAATTGTGATGAAATTAGAAGGGATGAATCCCGCTGCTTCCGTCAAAGACCGCATTGGCACCCACATGATTAATAGCGCCGAAAAAGCGGGTTTAATCAATCCAGAAACCACGGTTTTAGTGGAACCCACCTCTGGCAATACGGGAATTGCCCTCGCGATGACTGCGGCAGCTAAGGGTTATCGCTTGATTTTAACTATGCCAGAAACGATGAGTTTAGAGCGCCGGGCGATGTTAAAAGCCTACGGTGCTACCCTAGAACTTACCCCCGGTTCCCAAGGCATGAAAGGGGCAATTTTACGCGCGCAGCAAATTGTCGATAGTATCCCCGGGGCTTATATGTTGCAACAATTTCGCAACCCTTCTAACCCAGAAATTCACCGTCTCACCACTGCTGAGGAAATTTGGCAAGATACGGAGGGACAGGTAGATTTTATTGTTGCGGGTGTGGGTACTGGAGGCACGATTACGGGAGTCGCTGAAGTGATTAAATCTCGTAAACCTAGTTTTCAAGTAGTCGCGGTGGAACCTTTCAATAGTCCGGTGATTTCTGGTGGTAATCCCGGTCCCCATAAAATTCAAGGTATCGGTGCGGGTTTTATTCCGGAAGTTTTACGCACAGATCTGATTGATGAGGTAATTACTGTCAGTGATGAGGAAGCTTTTCAATTTGGTCGTCGTCTGGCAAAAGAGGAAGGGTTGCTTTCGGGGATTTCTTCCGGTGCCAATCTTTGCGCTGCGATTCAACTGGCCCAACGACCGGAAAATGAGGGTAAATTAATTGTGGTGATTCAGCCTAGTTTCGGGGAACGTTATCTGAGTACGCTGATGTTCCAAAATATCGAGGAGCGCGAGTTAACTTTGGTGTAAAAAAATATCCTCCTCAGCCTCTAGCAGTCAGCTTTAGTTGAGGGCTGATTGCTAATAGCAGAGAGCTTTTTAATCATATTTCAAGAGGGATTTTTTCACCTGTAGGGGTATTTGTAAAGGTTGCGGTTTGATTGCTTCTTTGCTGGAAAAATTATCAAGTAAAGCCGATCGCACTTGCGTGTCGGTTTCTCGCGAGAGAAGATAGCGGAAGTATTCTTGGCATTGTTCTCGACGACTGGGGGAAAGTTCCATCTCACTTAAACGTCGGACGGCCATTAAGCGCATTAAGGGATCATTGACTGTTAATTTTTCTAACCAGCGATCGAAGTTTTTTGACTCATTTTGACCGCGATGGTCGAGAAAATGCCATCCTAGCAGGATTAAAGTCAAAACCGTGCCAAATCCTTGCAAAATTGAGGCCAGAGCCAACCAGCGATTTTCGGCATAGGTCCAAATTGCCACAGCGAGATAGGTGGCTAAACTGCCTAAACCGCCACAGACTACCGCTAAAGTTAACTTACCGCTATCGGCGCTGAAAAAAGCACGCCACCACAGCCACAGCGATGGCCAGTTTTGCCCCTGGAGATGGTAAACTCCGATCATCGCCCCCACCCCGGTTAAAGTGGCCAAAACTAGCTGCCAATTCCACGCCCAGAGGATCAAAAAACTAGCACAAGCTGCCGCCCATGTCAAGAATTGACGGGTTTTTTTTGACGCAAGAGTTCTCATGACTCGACGCTGCAGAGCGGGAGAAAAATAGGGAGGAAGGCGGAATACTGAAGACACGGGAAGTTTTTCACTGAGGGTTTGATGATCACTATAGCCTGTTCTTAGGCAGACAGATCATTTTTCTTGATAAAAATCCTCGTGGCAAAAGAGGGAAGTGTTAGGGTGAGCTAAAATTGCGATCGAGAATCGGCTAAAGTTCAGGTTGGCGGGCTTAGGTGTTAAGATGGTTTGCAATCAAACTCAACTTTTTTTATTAATAAATAGCTCAACAATATTCTGTAAACTTATATACATAAATCTAAAGAAATATGTTAATTTGCCGTCTTTGGGGCAGTAAATTCTGATAGACGATCTAGAGTAGTAAGTATAAGTACCGCACCTAATTTTACCTAGTCACGCCAGCTGTCTAACTCATCTATTTCACTTCCGAACAGAGTTAGAACTTCCTTTGTCTCGGTTGAGTCTTGCGGAAATTTTACCTTAAGGAAAATCTCGATAATTTTGAGTCATGATTCACTAGAATCCTCAAATATTTCATAAACTGGCGAGTTTTAAGAAACCTGGGAGGTTCATCGCTATGAAAAGCCGTCTTATTGTTTGTTGTGATGGAACTTGGCAAGATTTAGGACAAGGTTATCCTACCAATGTTGTCAAAATGGCACAAGCTATCACGCCACTTGATGATAGTAAGGGCAACCCCATCCGTCAAATCATCTACTATGACGAAGGGATTGGGACAAAACAATCTAATACCGAGGTGACTGATACTTTAATTAAAATTGCTGGAGGTGCTTTAGGCATTGGCATGGATCATAAGATTGAGGATGCCTATCGTTTTCTGTGCTTAAACTATCAACCTGAAGATGAAATTTATCTCTTTGGGTTTAGTCGGGGAGCTTACACTGTACGCTGTTTAGCTGGGTTAATTTATAATTGTGGTTTGTTGTATCGAGAATTTATCCGACAAATCCCCAAAGCCTACGAAATTTACCGAGACAAACAAGACCCAAATAACGCACCTAACGGTAAAAATGCCATTGATTTCCGTAATCAGTATGGACGACGAGTTCCTATTAAAGCCTTATGCTGTTGGGATACAGTTGCTTCTTTAGGTATCCCTGATATCGTTCATTCTCTGCATTTAGATGAAAAGTTCAACGAACGTTATCGCTTTTATGATTCGACCATCAATCCCACAATTGAAAAGGCGTTTCATGCAGTTGCCATTGATGAAATTCGTAAAGTCTTTGATGTAACACTAATGCGTCCCCATTCTACCCACATCAGACAACAAAAAGAACAGGTGGTTCAAGTTTGGTTTCCGGGGGGTCATGGTTGTGTTGGTGGAGGTTCTCAGGAAGAATCTGGCCTATCCGATGGAGCTTTATTGTGGATGATGGAACAAGTCGAAGCCTTGGGTTTGGTCTTAGATCAAAGTTATATTCAACATGAAGTTCATCCCAATTCTAGTGCGCGTTTTGATAATACGTCAAAATGTCCATTTAATGTAGCGGGAACAGCACCTCGCCAATTTGAAGGGGATGTTAGCAATTTGCATGAAAGTGTTAAAAATCGCTGGACAGACCCTAATAATGTTAATCCACCCTATGAACCTGCTATTCCCGGAATTCAAATGATGCTTGAGAAAGAGCTTGGTGCTTTGAGAAAGAAAGAAATAGTCTCTGTTTAGCACTTCGCTGCCTCAAAAATGTCGCCTTCACTTTACTTACATAAACACTCATAATCTGACCTAATTAGGAGGATTTGCCATGAAAGTATCACAAAACTGTATCGATATAATCAAAAAATGGGAAGGTTGTAAGCTTACCGCTTATAAATGTCCTGCTGGCGTTTGGACAATTGGGATTGGAACAACTTGTTATCCTGATGGACGACGTGTTCGGGAAGGGGATACTATTACCGATCAACAAGCAGAAGGTTTCCTTGTCCATGAATGTGAGGAAAAAGCAAAAGCTGTGGATAAATTGGTGAATGTTGATCTTCATCAAAATCAGTTTGACGCTTTAGTTTCCTTTGCTTATAACGTAGGCATTGGAGCTTTTCAAGACAGTACCTTACTACGTCTGTTAAATCAGCCAAATTATAACGAAGCGGCTAATCAGTTTAAAGAATGGAATAAAGCAACCGTAAACGGACAAAGAGTGGTTCTTGAAGGGTTAGTTAATCGCCGTAAAGATGAAGAAGAACTATTTCGTAAAACAGATGGGTTTGGTGAACCTATTGATCTAGAACCCTCTCCCCAAAGTTCCGCTACTTGGCTTAAAGGATTCTTAGAAAATCAAAATACCGTTGTTGTGGCGTATAAGGCTAACCAAGTTGTCGAAATTATTACCCTAAAAAGTCCTCTTAAAGAAGATTTAATTGATGTATTGCGACAATATCCTAATGCTCAGAATTTCCATATCGCCGCACCAAATGAGCAAATTCCAGCAGGTAATCGAGTTGAATTTGAGGGGCGTACTCAAGCTCTATCGAGGGTTGCCAATCCGCCTACTTTAGAGCGAGGATTACTGTTAAAAGGAATGACTGATAATGATGCAGGAATCTCTAGCAAAGATATTGCAGAAATGCAACAACGTTTGAAAGATTTAGGCTACTATAACGGAGAAATTGATGGGGATTTTGGCAGTGGTACTGATAATGCTGTCAGACGATTCCAAGCAGATGTTTTTGGTCAAAGTCAAGCGGATGGTAAAGTCGGAACGAAAACATGGGCTAAATTGTGGGGAGAAGATGGTGTAGTTTCTACAGGTCAAGGACAAGCTGGAAAAACCTACCTGCGATTAACAAAAACTAACCGTAAAGATCGCTTGGGTTGTTATGTTTTGCTCCTAGAATATATCAAGAATGGTCAAGTCAAAGATAGTCTTGAGGTGTGTTCAGGACAACCTAATCGGCAATTTTTCCGCGCTGGTTCTCAGAGCGTTTCTGGCTCAATGGAACCGCTACCTGAAGGTCAATGGTATATCAATAATATTAATTGGGCAGATGGCAAAGATAAATATGGCCCTGTCGTTTTTAATAATGGCTTAGGACCTGTTAGCACACCGATTGGTTATAAAGGTCCTAATTCTACACGGCGCAGTGCGATCGAAATTCATATTGATTGGAATCGAGTAACATCTGCTGGAAATCCTAATTCTCCCGGTACGGCTGGTTGTATTGGAATATACAATATTGCAGATTACAAAAAATTTGTCAGTTGGTTACGGGAAAATGAGAATCCAGAACTGCGCGACTTGTATGTCAATTGGGGATTAGGAACTTGTCCTCAACCTCAATAATAGCTTACTCAAGGGTGATCATAATGATCTTTCATAGTGATCACCCCACTCTTTTCTGATTGGGTCATTAACTCATAAACCATGTACAAACTTTTACTGGCATCAGTCTTATTCTTGAGTGTAGTCATTAGCCCTCTTAAAGCCGAACAATGTGAACAGTTCGCTGTTACCGCTTCAGATGGTTATGTCAATGTGCGTTCTGTTCCTAGGGTTCAAAAAAATAATATTGTTGGTACATTACCAACTGGATTTTCTCTTTCTTTGACAATACAACGTCAAGGTTGGTGGCAAATTAATAGTCCTTTTCAGGGTTGGGTTGCGGGCAACCAAATCAGCAAAGTTTCTTGTGATACAGCCCATGATCTTTTATATAAAGTGGGATATCCTACCATGAATCATTTAAGTAAAAAGGCGATACAAGGTAATCGCATGGCCGCAGAAACCCTCATTAAAATGTCTGGCGCAATGGATGGGGCAAATTCAGAAATTTATGCCGAATCCATTACCAATTTTGCCAACCAAAACCCAAATTTTTTGCTCTCAATTTTAAAACAGCAATCTTCATTAAATCGTCAAATGTCATTACGATTAATTGATTTTGGACTCGGCATTAGTAACTCATCCGAGCGTCAAAAATTTGAAGCAATTATTATTCAATTGCCTTCTGACAACATGGTCAAACAGGATTGGCAGAATAGAAATAGATAATGATTTGCGTTTAATTGTATTTTCATGTTAAGTAGAGGTTGACACCATGAACAATAATCTTTCTTCTCAAGATAAAGAGATTTCTGAAATCAACAAAAATCGTTCAGAAACTACTTGGAATTGGGTTAATAGTCTTAACACAATAATACTTGTGATTATTGCAGTTTTTGGTGGGATTACAAATCATAAATTGGACATTCTGAAACAGGAACTTGAATTTGCAAAGTTCATGGAAAGTACGATTGACAATCTATCAAAAGATGAGAAACAAAGGGAAATTGCTTTGAGTGTTCTGTATTCATTATTTATTGTAGAAAAGCAAGACGAATTAAGCTCAAAAAAAGGATTTACAATACCATTTGTTTTAGAAAAAAAAGAAATTGAAATACCGCACAGAAAGTTTTGGATAGATATTTATGACACAATTCTTCGGGTTAATTACAATAACTTATTATCCCAAAGTCCAGAATCTCTAGCCACAAGTAAAACCATTGATATTCTTTGTTTTCTCAAAGATGATAAATGCAAGGGTTGGCGAGATAAAACTTTTAAGTTGGCTGAACCGAATCCTGCTGAAATTCCTAAAAAAGGAGAAAAAATAGAATTGTCTCCAGAACAAGAAAATAAAAGGACATTTGTCAATGCTATCTTTAATGAATCAAAAGAAGGTCAAGGTAAAAAAGGGTTAGTTTTTATTCAATATAACAATCAAAATAAGAAGGAAGATATTGAGAAATTGAGAAAAACATTATCAGAAAAATGGAATGCTCCAGGGATAGAATTTATTGAGGAATATAAGTCTCCTTCTGGCAAATATGGAGATATTCGATATTTTCATACGGAAGAAAAAGCGTTAGCTAATGAGTTACAGGTAACTCTTAAACAAAAGTATTGTCCTGAAAAACCAGAGGGATGTTTTGTTAGCCATGATCTATCGGAAAATTATCCTAATCTCCCTAAAAAACAATTTGAAATTTGGATTGATGTCAACAAAATACCAGAGCCATTTCATTAAGCTAATTATTTAGTGTGATTTCAAATCTCACAGCCTTTATAAAAAAGGAGGAAAGGTAATGCAAAACACAAATCTCCCTGTAACCATAGACTCAAAACTAATCTGGAACGATACAGGAATTAATCTTGTCGCTGGACAAGAATATCATTTTCAAGCAACAGGTCAATGGACAGACTGGACAATTACCTCTAATGCTGATGGTTATGAAAGTCCTAATTTCTTTCTGAAACTATGTGAAGGACTACGACGAATGCCTAATTCTCCTTGGTTTTCACTGATTGGTTCAATTGATAAAGATCAAGATAGTTTCTTCCTCATCGGCACAAATAAACAGTTTATAGCCCCAAAAACAGGACGGCTTTACTGCTTTGCTAACGATGTGATCATCGCCTATGGCAATAATCGAGATAGCATCCAACTCACTGTAACTTCCTTAACTTGACGGCTCTTCCGGTTTCTGTGTGGAAACGAAGCCTATACTGATAGTTTCTTCGGCAAAATAGTCGTAAAAGTCTTTCTCCGTCAACATTTCACGATTCTATAAGCAAAAATTATCACACAAAGTCGAGAAGAGCCACTTGACTTGACAAAGGGAAAATATCCTATTTGTTAACTGTCTGCTGTTGTTAAAGTAACCTGTCCAGAATCAGGCAAAAAAGGAGCAAAAATGATGACTACCCAAAAACTGAAAGCTCTAGTCAATACTGTTATCAAACAATCGCAGTGGCAATTTTGGCACCTGTATTGCCTGTCCTGTGGCTCAAGTGACTATGCTAAAATCGGTCAACTAGAAATGACGAGAAACGATTTTTTCAATAGTCGCCTGGGTATCCTGCAGCAGTTTCTCGCGACTATCTCTAGTATTAGTCAGACTAGGCACGAGATTACGAGCTTGTAAAGCCATGTGAAGTTGTAGTTGAGCCACATACTCACGGATATCTTCGCGGGTTTCCGATTGGTTAGGATGAAACATAGAGAAACTGGAAGGGTCTGTCTAGCTGATGGGGTCTTGTCGATAACTCCTATACAAGTTATCACAAGAGCTTAGGTTCCAGTCAAGGATTCGCTCCAACTCTACACATTTCTCAACACAACTTATAACAGTCATCTCAAGGGCGAGGTATAAAGTTTTCGTTTTGGGGAGGCAGTCGCCAGTCGTCGATACCAAATTCTAGACAGTAATTCCCAATTCAAACGGTAGCACAGAATACAGAATCAGTCTTACTCTTGATGGCTGGTGATTCGGTAGTAGTGATGGAGGCTTAATCCTTTGCTTTGCTCTGCATTGTAGTCATGGATAAAATACCAAAGGACTCGCCAACGTGATTCTCCATTTTTTTAGAGGAAATGATCTGGTAGTAGTGCCGTAGCCCTCTTGCTTACCCGGTATCAAGTGTGTAAAATATTGATTAATAAAAATAATTGGAACCCGATCAGTCTTTAAACCTCTAGCTTGATCATCACTTTTCTGACAAATATCTTTTTCTGGCTCCTGTCCTGCTTACTCAAATAAGCTAAGACGCATTTAAACCGCTTATTATTACATTAGCCGAAGCTCCCCCAATCCCTTTACTGTTGCCTTTTGCCGTTCCACAGGCTCAACATTCGCTCGACTGAGTTCGCCGAACGTCCGAATTCTCACGGCCGAAGCCTGACTCGTCACCTAACGGAAGATTTTTGATTTTTGCAAGAGGTCTTATATACAGGCCTACTAAGCTGTTGACTATCTAAATTACTCGTTAAGATTGCAGGGAAGCGGCGAGCAGGGAGCAGGGAGAAGCAGTTCGAGCATTTGTACTAAAGTTTCCAATACGCAGTTTAAATTCAGTACAGCCGATTCCAGCAAATATGCTCCATTCATGTCTATTCAAAAATATTACAATAAACATGGATACATTAAGAAAAGTTAACGGGTGAATCCATTGATGGATAAGGGTTTTAGACTATTGTAGTATTTATGTATGGGTGAAGTCCAGTAATATAGCGTTTCTCATCAAGATGAAGTACGACGGGATTTGGCATCATCCCCAGACGACCAGCTAAGCCGCCACTTAACCTGACAGTATATATTAAGAAAAGCAACAAATACTTTATAGATAAACAAAAGTATGCAGCAAATTCTGGGATTAGAGACACAACCAAAAATTTGGCATTGGCGGGGATTCAAAATCACCTATCAAAGTGCGGGGGAGACAGGACCTGCGATCGTGCTTGTGCATGGATTTGGGGCATCTTGGGGACATTGGCGGAAAAATATCCCCGTTTTAGGCGAAAAATGTCGCTGTTTTGCCCTAGATTTAATTGGTTTTGGCGGTTCCGACAAACCCGAACCAAAAAACGAGATCGATTACACTTTCGAGACTTGGGGGGCGCAAATTGCCGATTTTTGTCGGGAAGTGGTGGGGGGTCCTGCTTTTTTGGCGGGTAATTCCATCGGTTGCGTCGCCATTATGCAGGCTGCCGTCGATTATCCCGATTTTGTCCTTGGGGTAGCGGCGATTAATTGTTCCCTCCGACTACTGCACGAAAGAAAACGGGGAAAATTACCCTGGTATCGTCGTTTAGGTGCGGATATTGCCCAAATAATTCTCAAAAATAAGGCAATTGGGGCTTTTTTCTTCCAACAGATCGCCAAACCCCAGACAGTGCGTAAAATTCTCCTCCAAGCTTATCGGCGCTCGGAAGCAGTAACGGAGGAATTAGTAGAAATAATCTTAAAACCCGCCCGAGATCCAGGAGCGATCGAGGTTTTCCTCGCTTTTACCGGTTATTCTGGCGGCCCACTCCCCGAAGACCTGCTGCCGATTCTCCCCTGTCGGGCGATTCTGCTTTGGGGTAGCGAAGATCCCTGGGAACCCTTGCCCTTGGGTCGGGAATTAGCAAGATTCCCGACCGTAAAACAGTTTATCCCCTTAGCTGGTTTAGGCCACTGTCCCCAGGATGAAGCCCCAGAAATAGTTAATCCGATTTTATTAGACTTCCTGCAAGCTCCTATCTAAGTCCCTCTAGTAACCAGGAGACCGAGCATCAATCGGTTGTTGGATGGTGAAGCCTCGGTTAGTAGTTTGAGGGGGAACTTGATTGGGGATGCCATTATTGTTGGGCGGCATTCCCTGATTGGGATAACCAGTGACGTTAGGTTGACTGCTGTAGACGGGGGCCTGATATACAGGAGGTTGATAATAGTTGGATTGGTTGCTAGAGCCAGGGATGGGGTTAGGGTTGGTATTATTCTGGGAGGGTAGGGGCTGAACATTTTGTTGATAAGGGGAATAATTCCCCTGGGGGGTGACTTGATTCGGGTTGCCCCCGGGGTTGAGATTAGGATAATTATTCAAGTTAGCAGTCCGCGAGCGATTTTCGATTTCCCTTTGTAAAGGATAATTGCTAGTGTTGCCAGTAATCGGTTGCACTTGAATCGGTTGCAGACCTTTACTAGCATTCGGTACTGGATTTGGCTTGACTGGCGGCATTAACGGGGCGAATAAGGGGGGTTTCTGGTTTTCATTGGGATTAGTATTTAAGGGATCAAAAGGCTGCGTCGAGGCCGCTCTCCTCGGGCGAGCGGTATTATTATTGGCAGGAATGGCCGGCAGTGGTACGGCAGTGGGGAGAGGAGCATCGGTAATCTGGTTGCTCCGGATTTCGCGTTCCTCCAAGGACATTCCAGGGGTATCGAATACCGAACCCAACCATGCAGGATTCTGTTGATATATCGAGAAAGCAATTAGAGCTAAGGAAAATATTCCTAGGGGCAGCCAAAATAAAGGTTGGGCAAAGGGTTTTAATCCTGCCAAGAAATAGCGCATGGAAGAAGAATCTTTATAGTCACTCATACCGCTTCACCCTCTATAGGTTTTCCTCCATGCTATCAAATCATTAAGCAGTGATCAGTGATCAGTGATCAGTTATCAGTTCACTGAGAAAACTCCCCACACCCTACACCCCACACCCCATCACCCCACACCCCACACCCCACACCAGACACTGTTCACCGAATAGGTACTAATGCTATTTGGGAACGATTGTCAAACAATTGTAAAACTTCGTTATATTTAAGGAACATTTGAGAGACTAAGGAGCAGCGGAGTTGTGGCTTTATACGCGGATTTGCATCGGCATTTAGGGGGATCGGTAGTACCGAGAATTCTCTGGCGCTACTTTCACAGACATGAGCGGGATTTAGCGGATAAATTTCCAGAATATCCCGCTTTTGAGGAATTTTACACCCGTGAACGCAATAGTTTAGATGAGTATTTGGAATTACACACCCTCGTCGAAAGTGTTCAAACCGCCCAAACTTTGCCCTATTTTATCTATCGTCTGATTCGCGGCGCTTACATCTTCGAGAATCTGGCCTATTTAGAATTGCGCTATACTCCCTACTATCGCACCGACGAACATTTGAACCAAACGGAGCGAATCGAGCAAATGCGATCAATTGTCGAGATCGTCGGTCAAGCCTCGAAAATGAGCGAATATCCGATTATTACCAGTCAAATTCTCTGTATGCACTCGCGACTTCCCTACGAAGTCAACAAAGCGATCGTCGATCTTGCCCTAGAGATGAGAGAATACGTCTGTGCGATCGATATTGCTGGGGGTGATTCCTACTACCAAACTCGACTAGAGGAATTTGCTGGTTTATACAGTTATGCCAGGGAAAACGGTTTAAATACCACCGGCCATCTTTATGAAACAAAGGACGGTTGTTATCCCCAATTACTGCCCTATCTGCAAAGAATTGGTCACGGTATTCAAATTCCCCTACAATACCCAGAATTGCTGCCGGAAGTTGCCCGTCGTCATCAATGTTTAGAAGTCTGTCCCACCACCTATTTAAAAACCGGCACCCTTGAAAGTTTATCGCAATTAAAGATAGTCTTCGATCGCTGTTTTGAAGCGGGGGTTGATATTGCTATCTGTACCGATAATGCTGGTTTACACAATGTCCGGCTGCCCTTCGAGTACGAAAATTTACTCACCCTAGACGTGATCGATTTTCGACAATTACAAGCTTGTCAAGATGCGGCTTTTCGTCATGCTTTTGCTTGGCCCTATAGTCAAAAACCCGCCTCACTTTTAACCAGTTTGTTATCAGTGGATAATCCCAAATTACCGGTTTATCAGTAACACAATTAACTATAGTTTGGGTTAAGCAACTTCTTTACCGCTCCCGAACTATAGCGTTTTTCCACTCTCCTGCATCGGGTTTCGGGAATTCTACTGAATCTTGATTAAACTCAACCCAAAGAGAGTATAAGTACACAGAGAACCAAGACCGAACATCAGGGAACGAGCGATCGGGACATTAGTGATATAAAAAAGGGAAAATAAAAGCCGGAGGATCACAAAAGCGATCGCACAGTTAGCGGCCAGGGAGGAGGAGACTCCTGTAACGTAGGCCATGAGAGCGGCGGCACTATAGATCATAAAGGTTTCAAAACCATTTTGATGGGCCCAAGTTGCTCGTTTAGCGTAGTCTGGGAGTTGGTCGAACATGGCCCGGGGGGCGGAGGTATTGTAACCCACCTTAGCTCTAGCGTAAGCGACCAGCAGAAAAGGTAGATAGACAGAGATAGCGGCGGCCACTATCGAATAGAGAAGAATGGCACTGACGGAGAGATTCATCGCTGAATTTAGTCAAAATAAAATAGGGTAACTAGCTTGCGTTGATCTTCCGCTTCCGCGCAGGTTTGCAAAAGGGTTTGACTGTCGTGGAAAGCAAAACAGATTAACTGTTGACAACGATTGATAATCTCCCGATTACAGAGGCTGCTGGCTTCGCCTAGGGATAGATGGTCATTTTCGGGACATTCCACCAGATGGATAACCTGCTGGAGTTGCTCTTGGGATTCCAGGGGCTGGCGATCGAGACTTTGGGGTAAGATCACGGTTAAAAGATTAGGATCTGCCCGCATTGCCCCCTTAATGACGGCGGAATTGGTTCCCGTCGCCCCGGAGGTCATAATCCGATTGCCCGCCAGCACGAGGGCATAGGCCATCATTTCGATCAATTGCTGGTGTGTGATGGGAACGTGACGGGAACCCAATAAAGCGACGCGCTTAGAACCGGTCTGCTGAATGGCGGCCAGTTCTTGAGCTAGAGTGTCTAGGGTGTTAGTGGTATCTACAGATTGACTCAAAGACTTTTACTGCAAATTCGGACTGATTAACCGTCCGTTATTGTAGCATCGAATTCTCATGATTGGAAATTTGGCCCAAAAAACCCCAGATGCTCATCGAGGTGTCCTTTCTGTGGCAGTCTCCTTGAGCCGTCAGAAATTGTTATTGGTGGGGAAGTGCCTCTAGATTCTGCGGTAAGATAGGTGCATAGACGATATTTACCCCAGAGCCATGACCACTTCTCCTGTTCCCCAAGGGGACGATTTTAGCGATCGCCCAATCCGTCCCGTACAGTATCGGGATTTGGAAGACATTGAAGCTTTAACCCTGGATGACTTCGATGAGGATATTGATCGTCGCGCCCAAAATTTCCGCACGCAGGTGCAACGGGTGCGGCCTTGGTTTGGGTTGTTTAAAATTCTCAGTTTTTTTCCCAATCCTCTGCAACACCGTTTTCATGTCTATGTGGCCGAGTCCATGGCGGATCGGGGAGAAGAAAGGAAAATTCGCGGGGCAATCCAAGTCACCCCTTTTAATAGTAGTCGCAGCACTTGGCGGGTGGAACAGGTGCGGGTGCATCCGGGGGAGTCTTTAGGCGAACCCAAGGGCATCGGGGCGCAATTACTGCGTTATTGTCTAGAAACGGTTTGGGAAGCCCGCACCTGGGTGTTAGAGGTTAATATCAATCAAAAGGACAGTTTGGCGCTTTTCCGGCAACACGGTTTTCAGCCTTTAGCAGAATTAACCTATTGGTCTTTACCGCCGCAATTATTACAGGAATTGAGCAAACAAGAGGCAGATTTACCGAATTTACTGCCTGTGAGCAATGCTGACGCTCAATTGCTCTATCAGTTAGATTGTGTGTCTATGCCGCCGCTACTGCGTCAGGTATTTGATCGCCATATCCAGGATTTTAAAATCAGTTTAGTTGATAGTTTGTTCGGTCGCTGTCAGAGTTGGTGCGGCGGTCCGCAAATTAGTCGCGGTTACGTTTTTGAACCGCAACGAAAAGCGGCGATCGGTTATTTTGAATTAATTCTATCTAATCGGGATGAGCGACCCCATCAAGCGAAATTAATTGTCCATCCCGCCTACACTTGGCTCTATCCTAAGTTATTAATCCAGATGGCCCAGATCACTCGCAAGTATCCCCCTCGCTCGCTAGAGTTGATATCTGCCGATTATCAGCACGAAAGACGGGAATATCTGGAACAATTGGGAGCGATCCGCAGTTCCCACACCCTGATGATGTCGCGCTCGGTATGGCACAAAATTCGCGAAACTAAGCCGGAAAATTCCGCCTTAGCAGAAATGCTCCAGGGTTTACAATCGGTGCCACGAACTCCCATCCCTAGTCGGATGTCTTGGTTAAAATGGCCCAATAATCCCCCCCTAGACTCCCTCGACAGTCCGGGAGAACTTCCCCCCGCTAAACCCCCCTCAGAACCCCCGGATCAGGGGCATCCAGTGTAATGGAAAGGGTCGCCGCCCTGGGCTTAGATATCGGCAAAAAACGGGTAGGAGTGGCAGGATGTGACGGTACAGGTTTAATCGCCACTGGTTTGACTACGATTATCCGTTCTTCCTTTGTTGCCGATCTAGCACAGTTTGAGGCAATTGTCAAGGAAAGAAATATTAAGATTTTGGTGGCGGGACTGCCCTATACCATGGCCGGAGAGTTAGGATTTCAGGCCAAACAGGTACAAAAATACGCCCAAAAACTAGAGATCGCCTTGGATTTACCCCTCGAATACATTGATGAGCGTTGCACGTCTCTAGAGGCGGAAGAATTCTTAAAAGCCAAAAAACAGTTTTCCTCTTGGGATAAGGGAGCGATCGATCGGGAAGCGGCGGCGATTATTTTGCAACAGTGGCTCGATCGCCGACGGCGAGTTAATAGTGTTGTTTTGGGGGATAGGGAAATCGTCGAACCAAAAAACGGCAAGGGAACTGGTAGCCAAAGCCTCGAATAACTTCCGATCCAAGGTCAACAAGGGTGCGTCTAGCCGCTTGGCAAGGGCGACATAAGAGCCATCGTAGGCGGTCAGATTATAGGCGATGCCGAGATTCACAGCTTCTCTCATGAGAGGGACAGTAGAAAAAACCCACAGGGGATAACCTTCTAGAAAGGTCAAGGCCTCTTGAACTTGGCTTGCAGTCAATTGTCCTGCCCGCAAATATTTCCAGAGAATGTTTGCCATTTCAATGTAAAACAGATCAGGAACCAAAAATTCCGTTTCTGGTTCGACGAGAAGGGCAAATAATTCGATCGTTTTTTCAGAAAGGGGATCGCGAATAAACTGTTTAATGGCAACGCTGGCATCGACAACGCATCTAAAAGCATTTGTCATCGCCCGTCTCGCTCTTGGCGAATCAATACCGTACTGTCTAGCCATTTCACATCATCGGGTAATTCCCGATAGCGTTGTTTGACTGCCTCGATCAAAGCGGGAATCGACTGGCAGCGACGATCGGGAGTTTGAGAGTTTTCTGGCGATGCGGACAAGTTCGGACTAGCTTCTGATTCTGGCGACGACAAGAGACGTGTGGCTAGAAATTCGGTAAAATCTAAGACCTCTCTCTGTTTGTCTGGCGGCAAATCACGCCATCTCGATAGCAATAACTGTTCGCTGTTCATGAAAAGAATCCACTAAGAAACTCGGTCATCTGACCGTAGCAACGGAAGACTTTACTCAATTCTAGCAAGCAAAAAATCAACTCATTGATTGAACGAACAAAACTGATAAGCGATAACTGATAACTGAATTTAGATAGACACTTCGCTTAATTCACGAGTGAGATGATCAAAGGGTTCAGCGATCAAAGAGGTGTCGGCAATACCCGCATCACCAGCCATGGCTTGAATCATTTCGCTCATGATTTGGATACCGCGCACCGTCGGACCGATGGGAACACCGAGGGAATTATAGGTTTCCCGCAGTCCTTGCAGTACCCGCTCATCTAGAACATTAGTATCAGCAGCCACTAGGGCATAACTGGCATAGCGGAGATAGTAATCCATATCCCGCAGACAGGCAGAATAACGACGGGTGGTGTAGGCATTACCCCCGGCGCGGATCAATTCGGGAACTTCTTCAAATAGACGAATCGCCGCCCCACGCACGAGCGCCGCCGAATTAGCGTTAATGAGGGCGGCGGCAGCTAGACGGGCAGTTCCCGAGGCAAAATATTGTTTAAGATTATCGATCGCATCTCGATCGAGATAACGTCCGGTGACATCGTATTTTCTAATCAGGCTAGTTACCGCGTCTCGCATTATTAAGTTTCTCCCAACAGCAATAAAGACATTTTTGAGTTTCGCTTTATTTATAATCTCACAGGGTTGAACTTCGGGGGACATCCCTAGTCTAACTCTCTTGCTTGTCTAACAATTTGTTGTTTTTTTGAGACATTTCTTTACATTTAAGGCATTGGCTGGACCGCCTCTGGGTGGCGGAATTATCCCTGATTAGTCGAGGTGGTGGACGAGGCAATCAAAATGACGAGATTATCCCGATGAATGATGGTTTCTGCGGCCATATAACCTAATAAACTGGCAATACGCTCGGAATGTTGACCTTTAACTCGATCGATCTCCTCACTACTATAATTAACAATTCCCCGGGCCACTTCCCGGCCTTCTTGATCGCACAATTGCACCGATTCCGAGGCGCTAAATTCCCCCTCCACTTTGGTGATCCCGGCCGCGAGGAGAGATTTTCCCCCCTGACAAATGGCTTGAACCGCCCCAGTATCGAGATAGATTTTACCCATGGGCATTAGTCCGTAGGCGATCCAGCGTTTGCGGGCGTTATCACTGCGTTTTTGTGCCTCAAAACGGGTTCCGATCGCCTCTCCTGCCATAATTTTTAAGATATTGCCGGGCTGCCGTCCCCTAGTAATCGCCATTTCTACCCCGGCACTGGTGGCAATCCGGGCCGCTGCCAATTTAGTCGCCATACCCCCGGTCCCCCACTGACTGCCACTACTACCGGCATCGATCGATAGTTGCGCTAATTCCGCGGGACTAACTCGGGCAATGGCCGCCGCTTCGGGAAATAGCCGCGGATCGGCACTGTAGAGGCGATCCACATCGGTGAGGATAAATAACCAGTCAGCCTCGATTAAACTGGCGACAAGGGCTGATAAAGTGTCATTATCGCCGAATTTTAACTCATCGATCGCCACCGTATCATTTTCGTTGACAATGGCAATTACCCCTAATTCAAACAAAGCCTGAAAGGTATTATAGGCGTTGACATAACAGGTGCGTTCCATCAATTCGGGACGGGTCAGCAAAATTTGGGCGATCGGTTGACCAAGACTGGTAAAGAGGTCATCATAGATCCGCATCAGACGACCTTGACCGACGGCGGCGATCGCTTGTTTGAGGGCGATTTTTTTCGGTCTTTCCTGTATTCCCAGACGACGGCAGCCCACCCCCACGGCCCCGGAAGATACTAATACCACCCGATGACCGGCGGCACGCAACCGGGTGAGGACTTCCACTAAAGCGGCGATCGTGGATAGGGATAATTGGCCGGTTTCATTATCGGTCAAACTAGAAGTACCGATTTTGATCACTATGGTTTGGTTCATCGTCAAAAGGTGTGGGGTGTGGGGTGTGGGGAGAAACAATTCATAACTTGAGAGTTAATCACACTATTAAAAACGGATTTGGTATTAGATTTATTCAGCCAGCCCTAGATAGCCAAAGCTTTGATGGCAACTTTAATTAAAGTATAAAAACGGGGTTCAGTCACGTTGACTTCTCTCGCTTGTTGCCGATTTTTGCCTAATAAACCAATGCGCTGGCCTTTCTGCACGACTAAAATATCGCCCTGTTCATTTTTGATGCGAATCTCGTTTACATCACCCCAAAAACTACATTGATAGATTTTATCGGCGTGCATAAAAATTGCTTTTTTAACATTATCATTTTCTTGGGGTAATCGCACTCCCACTAATTCAATTTCTATGGTTGTATTACCATTCCAAGTATTTTCTTTGAGTTTATAGGCAATATCTAAACGCGTTGGTAAAGGACAATATTCGCCCCAACGCCATGCTAGGGCTTTAATTCTGGTATCATCCCTTTGAGCCAGCAATAATTTTAAATGATTTTTTCCGATAGTTTTCTGTTCCACTACTCGCACGTTAGGAGTCCAAAAAACGGGTAATTCATTCCCAATTCCCCAGGGTTGCAAACTATCAATTTGTTGAAAAAGTTGCAGGTTTATTTGTTTAAAGTCTAGGATAGTGTCAACTTTGATTAAAGGTTTTAATTGTTCTATTTGTAAAATTTTGTGAGAAAATTGACTTAATCTTTGTTTAAATGCTAGTAAATTAGCTGTGGGTAAACTAAAACCCCCCGCCATTTTATGACCGCCAAATTTTCCTAGTAAATCTTGGCAAAATTGCAGGGCTTCAAAAACGTGAAATTCTTCAATTCCTCTGGCAGATCCGCGAATTTTCCCTAGCTCTTCTTCCTCGTAAGTACCGATAAAAACTGGCACTCCGTAGCGTTCCACTAAACGGGAGGCCACAATACCAATTACCCCATGATGCCAATCTTTTTCGACTAAGACTAAAACCCGATCTTTTTGCCAAAGAATCGGCGTTTCCTCTACTAATTTAATCGCTTCTTCTTCAATTTTTTCGCATAATTCTTGACGGGTACGATTAATTTGTTCGCACTGCATCGCTCTTTCTAAGGCAATTCCTGCGTCATCGGTGGTTAATAATTCAATAACTATCTGGGGATCGCCAATTCTGCCAATGGCATTAATTCTCGGTCCCAATTTAAAGCCAATATCATCCGGTTGTAATTGCTTTTGTTCCTCGCTAATTCCCGCTATTTGCATCAGGGATTGAATCCCGACTAATTGGGATTTGGGTAATTTTCTTAAACCCCGTTTTAACCAGCGACGATTTACCCCAATTAATGGAGCTAAATCTGCTATAGTGCCTAGGGTAAATAATGCTAATAATGACTCGGTTAATCCCTGTAATTTACCCATTTTTTGGGCAGTTGTCACCGCTAAAATATAGGCGACTCCCACCCCCGCTAATCCCTGATAGGGAGAGTTCGGGGTTAATAATTTTGGGTTGAGAATAGCGGAGGCATTTGGTAAAATTGGCGGCAGATCGTGATGATCGGTGATAATAACTTTTAATCCTAATTCTATCGCTAGGGCGATCGGTTCGTGAGCGGAAATACCATTATCAACGGTGAGAATCAATCCGACTCCCGACTCGGCAAATTCTTCGACAATGCGCTGATTAATTCCGTATCCCTCTTTCATGCGACTGGGTATGGCATGATTTACCCTAGCACCGAGATGTCTCAAGGCTCTTAACAGTAAAGATGTACTGGTCATGCCATCGGCATCGTAGTCCCCACAGATGGCAATTTTATCGCCCCTAGCGATCGCTTTTACTAATAAATTGACACTTTTTTCTAAGTCGGGAAATTCTCCCAGGGGAGAGGGTAAGGTATCCACTTCAGGATCTATATAAGTTTTAGCTAATTCGGGGGTATCAATACCGCGATTAATTAAGATAGTTGCTAATAAGGATGATAATCCCGTTTCCCGCACTAACCCCTCGATTTTTTCGGAATTAGTTGCGGCAATATACCAGCGTTGGATGGGATATTTGTAGGGCATTTTTTGTTAAGTAAAAAGGTAAGGTGCGTTACGCTGTGCTAACGCACCAAAAACAGGGTTAAAAGCGGATTTGGATGGCCCCAGCAGGAGGTTGAAAGGGGAGATTATTATTATTAATTCTCAGGGGAGAAGTAGGTATTACCTGCACATTTGGGGTGGTGGGTTGACTTTCGTTGGTACTCAGTAAAGTCAATTGATTAATACTAGAATTAATCGCAAATTGTTGGGTAATGACTCCCGACGGACAACAGGAAGGATCTCGGGGGAGAAATCTTCTCATATTGACGGTGATCGTACCATCTTTAGCACTAAGATTATCGACAACTACTCGATCGGCTAACAGGACAGTATCGGTGTTAGTGGCAGTACCGTTATTATCAATCACTAGGGCTAAATAATGTAATTGCTGTTGATTTCTAGTAATCACTCTTAATACGACAATACCATCAGTCCTTTGATCATTATTATAGTCCCCCATCAAAGCTTCTCGACTGACTTGCACTCCTAAAATCTGTCCCTCATTGGATTGAAAAATACCATCGCTGACAACTACGGAACCCCGATTGGGAATGTTATAGACGGTGTTTCTTAAATTATCGATGCTCAGGGGTGCAGATTGGGCAAGTAAGGGCAGAGAATTGTTTAATAATAAACTGATACCCAGGAGGATAGATTGAGGCAAAACTGCTAATTTAATCATGGTTGTAATGGATTGGGTATATTTTCTTGAGTATCGAATAACTGCACGTTATTAATGGTACAAACCATCCCCTGTTGTGCTGCTAATTTATCTCGCCATTGGCTTAATTGTTGTTGACCATTACTACCATTTAACCAGTAAACTGTCAAGAGGCCGAGGGTTTGTTCTGGTTCACAGGAAAAGCCGAGAGTTTTATCGGGTATGTCGGTATTTCCCTCACGACATTGCCAACCTTGTTTTTCAATTAATTCTTTCCAACTTTTCTCTTCTTTGGCAGCCACGGCAATGCGTTGATCTCCTTGGTTACAAACCCAATTTTTCTGCTGGGTGGGATCATTGGGTAGATCACCAAGATTGGGGGAATTTTGCTTAATTGGGAGAAGCGAGGGGACTTGAGCATGAACGGAAAAAATCGGTAGTATTAAGAAAGTACCGATGAGCATTTTTAACAGTTTCATCCTTTAAAATTGCCATATTTAGGGATTTATGCCTTTAGAATATCACGTTTTTGAGGTATGGATAAAATACTCTCTTAAGATATGTTTAAATCTTTAATTATGGTTTCGATCGCATCAAAGGAAAATTCTCTGGCTAACTGTTGTAAACCTTGGGCAAGGGTAGCATAATCGGGGGGAATTTCTGCGGTTAGGGCGATAATTTTTTCATCATCACATTCTCGCGCCGCTTGTTGCAATTGTCTAATCCAGTCGGGACTGATTAATTTTAATAGGGATTGCAGGGAATCGAGGAAAACTGGCGAATAATTGGGCTGATTTGGCTCATTATCGGCATAAATATATTTTAATCCTAAATATTCGCCCATTTTTTGCCAGATAACTTCCTCTCGGAAAGGTTTACGCACGAAATCATCACAACCGGCGGCAATAACCAGAGCGCGATCCTCTTCAAAAGCGCTGGCAGTTAGGGCAATTATCACCGTTTTTCCGCGATTATCAGCCTCTAACTGCCGAATTTCTCTAGTTGCTTCGTAACCGTCCTTCACTGGCATTCTCATGTCCATCCAGATAAGATGAGGTTGCCATGCTTGCCAAATTGCGATCGCTTCTTGACCATTAGCGGCCTCTTGCACGGACAATCCTAGGCTAGTCAGGAGTTTCAGCAACAGTAAACGGCTTTCCGGTCGATCATCGACGACTAATATGCGATATTTAGGCTGATTTTCCGCTAAAGCGATGACTTTTGCCCTATTGGGTTCGGTTTTAATCTCATTTTCCCCCACTAAACCCACCTGAATATCAAAACTAAAAATACTTCCTTGACCCAGAATACTACTAACTCCGATCGCACCCCCCATCAACTCAACAAATTTTTTACTGATGGGTAAACCCAATCCCGTCCCCTGTTGGGATTTTCGTCCCGTTTCCGTTTGGTTAAAGGGTTGAAATAGCTTATAAATCTCCTCTGGGGCGATTCCTGCGCCTGTATCTTCAATTTCCCAGAGCAATCGCTGATAATCTCCTCTTTTCTCCCCTACTTTTCCCCGGAGAGTTACCCCTCCCGACTCGGTAAACTTCAATCCGTTACCCAAGAGATTGATTAACACCTGTCGCAATTTACTTTCATCAGTACATATATATTGAGGAAGAGCGGAGCTGCGCTCAAAAATTAAGCTCAAAGCTTTTGCCTGCGCTTGTGGACGTAGCATTTCGGCAATATTATCTAAAAGAGCGTATAAATCGAAATTACTGGGATTAAAAACCGTTCTTCCCGCTTCTATCTTCGACATTTCTAGAATATCGTTGATTAACTCTAGTAAATGTTCCCCGCTACGATTGACAATTTCCAAATATTGGCGATATTCACTGCTGATGCTGCTATCCCGGGATATTAAGCGAGTAAAACCCAAGATAGCATTAAGAGGAGTGCGTAATTCGTGGCTCATGTTAGCTAGAAACTCACTTTTAGCTTTATTTGCTTTAACTGCCGCTTCTTTAGCCTCTTTTAACTCTTTTTCCGCTTCATATCTAATTTGTGCGATCGCAATTAATTCTCCCAGCAACCGCACAAAGGTGACATCTTCCCCTGTCCATTGCTTTTCTGCACTTGCATCCAATCCCAGATAACCCACCGTTACCCCATAACTATCCCACATGGGAACGATTAAGAGACAGGGAGTAGGACTATGAGCGAGAATAGTTCTTTCAGGGATAGCAGTAGCGGGTAAATCGTCTAAAGAGTTCAGTTTAACTGGAATACCGTTTAATAATTGTTCAGAAAACCAGGGAAAGGTTTCCGTCGAGAGATTTTGTGATTGTTCCCTAATCGGGATAACTTGGGGATAGTCGGGGTGACAGTATTCATAAACCATACTCCACTGCTGACGACAGGTGGAATATTGAATAATGTAACAGCGCGCACTCTGGGTAAATTGACAGAGCAGTTCTAGGGTATGATCGATCGCCAAGTGGATATCTTGAGAAATTAGTAATCTTGTCACCCTCGAGAGCAAATTATCGCGATAGGCCTGCATTTCTAGGGCTTTTTCCCGTTTTTTAGACTCTAGTTCCTCAAAATCACTCATAATCAGTTATCAGTTATCAGTTATCAGTTAAAAGGGTTTGGGTGTTGGGGTTGTAGGTTTGTAGGGTTTTAGGGTATTAGTTGAATTTCCCCATCACCCCACTTCCCCATCACCCCGTCTCCCGTCTCCCGTCTCCCTAATCAAAAAACAGTAAACTTTTCCCCTATTATGTTCTATAGGAATTTTACCAAATCGATATGCTCAAATTATTAGCTTCTCTCCTTCTCTCCTGCTGTATAGCCTTGGGTGTTTCCCTGTCACCAGCTGCTGCTATGGGAGTCTATGACCTCCCCATTTTAAGCCCCGGAGCGCCCGCTTATGTGGTCGATCCTGTTTCGGCCATTAGTGCCGCTAACGAGGGAAAATTAAATAAAGATCTGAAAAATCTCGCCGAAAAAACCGGCCAAGAAGTGAGAATGGTGGTAGTCCGGCGCTTGGATTACGGTCAAAAAATTGACAATTTAGCCGATGATATCCTGAGAGAATGGTATCCTAATCCCGAAGATCGTGGCAATCAAACTATCGTCGTTCTTGATACTTTAACCAATAAAACTGCTATGCGGGTTGGGGAGGAAGCAAAACCCCTATTAACCGCTGCTATTGCCGATAGTATCCTCTCGGAAACTATGGCAGTTCCCCTCAAAGATGGGGGAAAATATAATCAAGCTTTACTCGATGCTAGTCGTCGTCTAACGGCGGTACTTTCTGGAGAAGCGGATCCCGGACCGCCGGAAGTAGCGACAATTAATATCGAAAGTACCTTTACTACCGCAGAAGAAACTGACGATAAAAATGCCACGATTTGGGTGATAGTTTTACTGGTTTTAGCTACAGTAATCCCCATGGTCACCTATTTTTGGTACGCTGGTTTTGGTCGATAAATTAAATTAATGATCTGGGACTGATACAGCTAAAATATTCTCAGAGATAGCTCAATTCTCAGCCTGTATGAGCAAGATGAGGTAACTTCTGGAGTAGATTTTAGTTGTGTCAGTTTACCCCATTTGCTTAACCTTAATAACTAATGTCTAGACTGCTAAATAAATTACAATCCTATTATCGAGAGGAGGAAGGAACTTACTTAATTGAAATTAAACTTAATCAGTTACAGCAAGTCTTTAATTCTCTCGATCCTTCGCCATTCTTAGATAGAGATTTAGACGATAACGCCGAAAATTATATTATTAACTCTGTTGATGAATTCCCCCTCAATACCCCCCTTAAATTAGTCTTTTATCTTCCCAGTAACGAACAGAATACCGCCCGACATCTGTTACCATCAGCTTTACATAATTATTTTGACTATCGCCAACAGGGAGAACAAAGAAAATTACGCACAATTTGGCGACAGGGACGCATATCTTTGCTAATTGGTCTCTCCTTTCTTTTTGTTTGTTTGAGTCTCAGCGAATTAATTAGTCGTTTTGGCACCGATACATTTATTCACTTCTTAGAAGAAGGATTATTAATTAGTGGTTGGGTGGCCCTCTGGCGACCTTTAGAAATTTTTCTTTACGAATGGTGGCCTGTCAGTTATCAACAAAAGATTTTTGCTAAACTAGCCTACATCCCCATTGAAATCCGTCTCTTAGAGGAACCATCCACCCCGGACTCTTTTCGATAGAGCTAATCCTCCCGATGGCTTGTCTTCAAAGTTACAAAGCTTTTAGTTGAGGGGGTTTATAATAAAAGTAACTCTGTACAAAGCTTATCGGTTTTCAGCTTGGCTATTACTTTCTCCTCAAACTTTTAAGTAAGTAGTCGGGCCTAACTTTTTTCAGTCTGGCGATTATTGGCGTTTCATCTCTACCAATCCTGACAAAATTTCATTTAGATAGGAGTCCTAATGTTAATCCGTGTTGGTTATGAATTTGGCTTTGATGCCCCCTTACCCGTGGTCATGTTGTTAAAACTTTATCTACACCCATCAATTTTAAATCAAGTTAGACAATCGGAAAATTTGCAGGTGGAACCGGCAACAAAAATAGAAGAATTTTTAGATAGCTTCGGTAATCGAACCAGTCGTCTAATTTTACCCGACGGACAGATCCGCATTCACAATGAAGCAGTTATCGAGAATGAATGGAAACCCGATATCGTTAATTGGAATGCCCAAGAAATTCCTTTAGCAGAGTTACCAACCCAAGTTTTTCCCTACCTAATGAGTAGCCGTTATTGTGAAGTAGATTTGCTTGCGGAAATTGCCTGGGAACTTTTCGGACAAACTCCCCCCGGTTGGGCAAGGGTACAAGCGGTTTGTGATTGGGTTCATAGTCACATTCGTTTTGGTTATGAATACGCGCGGGTGACGAAAACCGCCTATGATGTCTATCGGGAAAGAACGGGGGTTTGTCGCGATTTTAACCATCTAGCTTTGACTTTTTGCCGTTGCCTCAATATTCCCGCCCGTTATGCCTCCGGCTATCTCGGAGATATCGGCATTTCTCCCCAACCCCTACCGATGGATTTTAGTGCTTGGTTTGAAGTCTATTTAGACCATCAATGGTACACTTTCGATGCTCGTCATAACACCCCCAGAATCGGGCGAATTTTAATGACTCGCGGCTTAGATGCCGTCGATGCTGCCCTAACAACTTCTTTTGGTCAAGTAAATTTAACAAAATTTAAGGTATGGACGAGCGATGTTTCCCACCTCTATGCTTAATCAGAGTATTTATTCAACCTCTTGCATAATTAATTTTTGAGGGTTCAAAAACGGCAAAAATAAGGATTAAATTGCATGAAAGTGCCAGCCATTGGAGTGAACGGGGGGAATAAAACCCTACACCCCACACCCTACACCCTAAACCCCACACCCCACCAACAAGCTTTTTCAGCAAACCCTACTTAGATAAAAATTACTTTTCTACCTTAACCCGTTGAGTAACGACAACAATCCCATCTCCTTGGATTAAAATCGCCGATAACCAACGATTTTCCGGTGTTGCCGGCGCTTTTACCCGCTTAAATAAACCGCCGGACTGTAATAATTCCAATTCTAGAGGCTTTGTATTAATATAACGCTCAATATCTACTTTCTCATCGACCGCCGCTCCGGCCAATAAATCATCCCCCAAAGGTTCGCGAACAATCACATCAAAATCAAATTCTTGACCGACTTTCACCCTTTCCGGAATTCTCACTTGAACACTGGGGGGATTTTTGCCAGTGCTTAACTCGACTCTCTCGCTTAAAATCTCCTGATAAACCAGTTTATTACCCTGAAATTGTTGACGAGAACGAATCGTAGCATTCATTCCCACCACTCGTCCCTGCACCTTTCCCGTCCCGGTAATTTTAGTAATTGTATTGGCCGTTAACTTGTCCCCGGAACGACTCCAAGATTCGAGGGTTGTGGTGTATTGTAGATTGTTATAACGTTCCCAAAAATGAGTTAAAGCCTTTTTAGTTTTTTCGTAGGTCAAGCCATCGGAGTTAGTAAATTTCGGACTATAAAACTCCATTAATTGCTTGAGATCTCGCTCGTTAGCCGCCGTTTCGATTTTAGAGATAAGGGTTTTTAAATTAGCCGGGGCAGTTTCTGGCTTTTCGGCCCGCAAACTGGTGGCAAGGGTAAAAGTTAACCCCAAACCTAACAGCAACGACAGGGAAAAATTGAGGGATTGACGAAAAAATTTATCGGGAATCGTGTTCAAGTTACGCATTAGTGATAGTTTGTGTAAGGATCGATCAATAACTATGGTAGATTATTTCATTCTAGGGCTGAATTTCCCCTCTCTCGAATTATGGCACGCACTCCAACCCGTCTATTGATTGCCGCTAGTGGTACTGGTGGTCATTTATTTCCCGCCTTGGCCGTGGCCGAGCGCTTGCCGGATTATGAGATTGAATGGTTAGGAGTTCCAGACCGTCTGGAACAGTCCTTAGTTCCAAAAACCTATCCCCTGCACACTATTCCCATTGAGGGATTTCAAACCCGTTTGGGGTTAAAAACTTTCAAGATTCTGCTGCGTCAACTGTGGGCCATTTGGCAAGTGCGTAGTTTAATCAAAAAACGTCAGATAGCGGCAGTTTTTACCACCGGGGGTTATATCGCAGGACCCACCATTTTAGCGGCTCGTTTAGCCAATATTCCCGTCATCCTACACGAATCTAACTACATACCGGGCAAAGTCACGAAAGTTCTCGGTCGCTGGTGCGATACGGTCGCCCTCGGTTTTCAGGGAACCGCCAGCTATTTACCCGGCACTCGCACCACTTGGGTTAGTACACCAGTACGCGAGCAGTTTCTCATTCCCCAGTCCCTAGATTTACCGATTCCAGAGACTGCTTTTTTGATTGTCGTTGCCGGTGGTTCTCAAGGGGCCGTGGCTCTTAATCAACTTGTCCGACAAAGCGCTCCCCAATGGTTAGAAAAAGGCATTTATATCGTGCATCTCACGGGAGAAAACGACCCCGAAGCGGATAGTTTGCGCCATTCTAACTATTTTTCCCAGCCTTTTTACGACAATATGGCGGGATTATGGCAAAGAGCTAATCTGGCTATCAGTCGCTCCGGTGCCGGCACTTTAACGGAATTAGCGATCACTTGTACGCCTTCGATTTTAATTCCCTATCCTTTTGCTGCCGAAGACCATCAGTTTTATAATGCCAAAGTTTTCGCTGAAGCTCAAGCCGCTTATCTTTATCGTCAAAATGAGTTAACTGCTCAGTTTTTAAGCGAATTAGTCCTCGATTTATGGTCTAATCCCGAAAAATTGGCCGCCATGGCTCAAGAAGCTTCTCATCTAGCTATTAGTGACAGTGCCGATTTATTAGCCGATTTGTTGAGAAGAAAGAGTCAAAAAGATAGTTTTTGAAACAAATCAGCCACGGGAAAAGTGAACCCCGGAACCACCTCTTCCCCCTCCAAAAAATCTCCTGATGTTAATAATCCCTGCGGTTCGTACCCGGAACGATAAACTAAAACATAGTGTTGACCTGGATTGATAACCCAGAGCAAACGAGTACCATTGGCAAAATATTCGGCAATTTTGTCCTCAAAGATTCACAAGTAAAACCCTTAAAGAATTTCCTGTAACATCCGATTGGCCTGGGAAGCGTAACCACCCCCAAATAAATTAAAGTGATTGAGAATGTGGTAGAGATTGTAAAGAGTTTTGCGCTTTTGATAACCAGCATCGAGGGGTAAAACATCGTTATAACCCCGATAAAAAGCCGCCGGAAAACCGCCAAAAAGTTCCGTCATGGCTAAATCTACCTCCCGGTCTCCCCAATAGGTGGCAGGGTCTAAAATTACCGGTTCCCCATCGACGGTAATTGCCGCATTTCCCGACCACAAATCACCGTGGACGAGGGAGGGATGGGGTTGATGCTGACTCAAAATCTCGCTAATAGCGGGAATAACTTGATCCTCGTCGGGAAAATTGCCGCCGCGCTCCTTCGCAAGTCTTAATTGATAGCCAATGCGCTGATGAGCGAAAAAATCCGCCCAATTGTTACTAATGGTATTAATCTGGGGAGTAGAACCAATGGTATTATTACAATGCCAACCAAAGCGATCGGATAGGGAAACTTGATGTAAACGAGCTAAATTTTGCCCCATTTTTTCCCAGCTTTGACTATCGCCACCGCCGAATTCTAACCACTCTAGAACTAAATAACTAGATTTCTCGGCAATTCCCCAACAAATTGGCTCCGGGACCCTGATAGTCTTGGTAGCGTGAATTTGCTTTAATCCTAAAGCTTCGGCGGCAAACATGGCCTCTTGGTTCGCTTGGTTAATCTTAACGAAATAAATTAAACCATTGCCACTAACGGCATAACCCTGATTGATACAGCCACCACTAACGGGACGACTTTTCTCGATTTCAAAGGGTTTTTCCGTGGTTTGGGCAATATGTCGGGCAATTTGAGTCCACATAGGTTATCAGTTATCAGTTATCAGTTATCAGTTATCAGTTATCAGATGTAAGTTATCAGATGTAAGTTTTAAGTTATTTAGTTATTTATTTATTTATTTTCATCTTTATACCTGTTCACTGATTACTGATTACTGTTCACTGATTACTGAATTGGTCTCACCACCACCACACCGTAAGCGTGAGCATTTAAATACTCTTGACAGGCATTTTGAATATCCTCTAAAGTGAGGGCTTCAATGTGTTGGGGATAACAAAAAGCCGGTTGTAAATCACCGATCTGAGTATGATAATAACCGTAAAGGTTAGCCCGATCGCTCGGTCTTTCATTGCTAAAAATAAACCGATTGGCCACTTGGGTTTTAACTCGTTCCAGTTCAGAAACTGTCACAGCTTCCTGTTGAATTTGTCCAATCTGTGCTATCACCTCTCTCTCCACTTGCTCGATATTTTCCGAGGCTAATTGGGCCGACACGGAAAACACCCCTTGCACTGCTTGGGACATATTACTGGCAGTTATTTGGGAAACTAAGGCCTTTTCTTGACGCAGAGACTGAAATAATCGCGATACCTTGCCCTGACCCAGAATAGCCGCTAAAACATCGAGAGGATAGGTTTTTTCTAAGTCTCTTAACCCCGGCACTTTCCAAAATAGGATTAAGCGGGCCTGCTGCAAATTTTCATCCTCGTATTCTTGACGGATAATCTCGTTAAAGGGAGCTTCAGGCTGTAGATTGGCGATAGGATGGGAAATAAGCCCAGAATTGCCCTTACTGCCTAAAGTATCTAGAGAATCCCTCACAATAGCCATTAAATCATCTACAGGCAAATTACCCACCACTGCCACCGTCATCCATTCGGGACGATACCAAGTCTGATGAAAATCGCGCATTTGTTGAGGAGTAAGATTTTCAATCACTGCCGTCGGACCCAACACCGGACGACGATAGGGTAAAACTTGAAAACAAGTCTCCATGGTGCGATAAAAAGTGCGACGACGGGGATTATCCTGAGAACGACGAATTTCTTCTAAAATAACCTGTCTTTCCCGCTCAAAAGCTTCATCGGGGATTAAAGCGTCTAAAACCACTTCTAGCTGCAGCGGGGCCAGATGGGCGAAGTCCCGCGGGGCAGTGGTAATGTAATAATGGGTGTATTCTTGGCTAGTAGCGGCATTAGTCACCGCTCCCCTCGATTCGATCGCCCGTTCAAATTCACCACTGTCTAAGTTAGGGGTTCCCTTAAAAACCATGTGTTCAAGAAAATGAGCCATGCCATTGATCTGATCCGATTCTAAGGCCGAGCCGACCTGCAGCCAAACATTGAGGTTAACCGCTTCTACCGGTTGACTTTCGGCAATAATCGTTAAACCATTAGCAAGACGGTGCAGAATCGGAGTGTTAAGTGTGGCAGGTTTCCCTAGGATAGCCGTCATTCTTTATTAGTCCTCGGTAATCACTCTGGCAAAGATTGTCCCTTTTCTCTATTGTAGTCCCAGACTTTCAGAGCGCAAACAAGATCAGGTGTTGGGTGTTAGGATTCAGGAGGCAATAGGCAATAGGCAATGGGCAATGGGCCGCTTTATCCTCCCCACACCCCACACCCCACACCCGTTCGGCTGAGCTCACGGCCGAAGCCCACCCCCCACCTCCCCACCTCCCCACACCCCACTTCCCCACTTCCCCACTTGCCTCTGAGAAAAAAAAATGCTACGATAAAACTAAATCGGGCTTCTACGTTGGTGACTGCCTTTCAAGTTTTTTGATCTATGCTTGATTGTGATAAGGGAGCAAGTAACCAATCCGTGTGGTAGTAAACCGAGCTTGTACTCGGAAACAGAAACGCGGAATATAAGTTCCCACCTGGTTAACCCAGGTCATAAACTTAGGTAAAACGGCGTAGCGGTCTTTTCAAGTTTTTCGAGCATATATAGGCCAAATTCTGGGGAGATTCCCTGTACTTCCTTAGTTTTGCCCTCTTGGTTGGTCAAAAAAGCCAGTATCTATATTTTTTTCTAGGTTAAAGACTACTGTTTTCGGTAACGTTTGTCACCGCTAAATTGTGACAATCCGGACTACACTAGGGAGAAATTTATGAATTATTGTTAAGCAATGACTGAAAAACAGCCAAGAGTTGTTATCATAGGCGGCGGATTTGCGGGTTTATACACGGCCAAAGCCCTAAAAAACGCCCCCGTTCATGTTACCCTCATCGATAAGCGAAATTTCCATCTTTTTCAGCCCCTCCTCTATCAAGTCGCTACTGGGGCGCTGTCTCCGGCCGATATCTCCTCACCTTTGCGCTTAATCCTACGGGGTCATGACAATACAGATATTCTCCTCGATCATGCCATAGATATAGATCCGGTCAAGGGAGAAGTGATCTTGGAAGATCACCCGCCAATCGCCTACGATCAATTAGTTATTGCCACGGGAGTCAGTCATCACTATTTTGGCAATGATCAATGGCAGCCCTACGCTCCTGGGTTAAAAACCATTGAAGACGCAGTAGAAATGCGTCGTCGCATCTATCTCGCTTTCGAGAAGGCCGAGAAAGAAATCGATGCCGAAAAGCGGCAAGCTTTATTAACTTTTGTTATTGTCGGTGGCGGACCGACGGGGGTAGAATTAGCAGGAGCGATCGCAGAAATTGCCCACGGTGCGCTTAGGTCTGATTTTCACCAGATTAACCCCACAGAAGCGAAAATTTTGCTCTTAGAAGGGATGGATCGGGTATTACCTCCCTATGCGCCCGATTTATCCGCTAAAGCTGCCGCTTCTCTCATAAAATTAGGGGTGACAGTGCAAACTAACAGCATCGTTACCAATATTGTTGAAGGTTGTGTCACGGTCCGTCAGGGAGAAAAGACGACAGAAATCGCCGCCGAGACAATTTTATGGGCAGCAGGGGTAAAAGCATCGAGAATGGGGCGAATTTTGGCCGAAAGAACCGGGGTAAATCTCGATCGCGTCGGCCGGGTAATCGTTGAACCTGATTTAAGTATCGCCGGTTATGCCAATATTTTTGTGATCGGGGATCTGGCTAATTTTGCCCATCAGGGAGATAAACCTTTACCCGGAATTGCCCCCGTGGCCATGCAGGAGGGCGAATATCTGGCGAATTTATTAATTTCTCGCCTAAAAGGGCAAAGTATTAAACCTTTTCATTATATCGATCGAGGTAGTCTGGCAGTTATCGGCCAAAATGCGGCCGTGGTTGATTTGGGATTTGTCAAGTTTTCCGGGTTTATCGCTTGGTTAGTCTGGGTTTGGGCCCATATTTACTATCTGATCGAATTTGATAATAAATTAGTGGTGATGGTGCAATGGGGTTGGAATTATTTTACCCGCGGTCGTGGCGCTCGTTTGATTACGGGAGAGGGACAGAATTTAGCCTCGGGACAATTGCCGCAAAATAACGGCCAAAATAATAACAATCTGGTCGTTTCTAACCAGACGGAAACTCTCTCTGCGCGATCATAAAAGTGTGAAAAAATAACCGTGATTATCCAGTTATCAGTTAGCCGGTAAAAACAATCGATCATGAAAATAGAACATCCTAACAGTCTAGAAATTACTCCAGAGGAAAGCCAAGAATTAGAATATTTACGAGTTACAATTGAACGAGCGATCAAAGATGGTGTGATCACAAGAATAGAATTTGAATCGATTAAAACAATCATGTTTTCTAATAAGAAAAACAATCCCGACCAAATCCTCCGACAGGTGACACTCTATCGCCATTTAGTCGTTGAAAAAATGAATAATGGCGAACTAATTTTTGAATCTCCTCAATAGGGTGAAATGCTGTTGTAAGCTGCCCGCGCATTTAAATTACTTGTTGAGATAGGGTGCATCTCACATTTGCAGGAATACCGACAATCAGCAATTGTCAGTGACTCTTAGATGATGACAAATGTATCAGCAGCTGCGTGTAAGCATCCCACCGAAAAGCTAATGCGCGGGGGGTTTGGGGGCGGCACTTCGACACGCTCAGTGACAGCGCCACGCCCCCAACGGGGGGTTTGGGGGGTAGAACCCCCCAAAAGCTTGGATTGAGTAATAAAATCGGAAGTAATGCCCAATTTTAGCCGAGAGTTTCCAAGTAAAAATCCCAATTGGTAGATTGACAAAAATGAGATGCACCCTTACCTCCTGCCTTTTGCCTTTGTTAGCCTATTCTTTTTTGTCGCTACCCGGAAAAGCTCGACCTTGAATATTTTCTAAAGCTGAAACTGCCGCCCTGGAACCAGCGATAATATCTCGTTCTTCTCCCCCTAAATATAAGCGTCCAAAACTGCCCACGGAAGTAACGTGTAGGATATTAATTAAAGCGGCTTTTTCCGCCTGATTAGCGGCTAGGGAAGCGTAGGCGGCTGGTTGCACTTCTAAAACATATAAAGTCTGTCCTGCCATTAACATCATACCCCGAGAACTACGGTTAATTAATTGGGCTTGGTAAGCGTCAATGTTGCGAATAATTTGGCTGGAGACAATTTGCGGTTTCAGACAATCGCGCTGACTAACGCCTAAATACTGCAAAATTGCCTGACCGGCCGCCCTGACCTCTCCCTGACTGCTAGAATGGAGTTCTAAGAGTCCATAGAGTCTTTCTACGAATAGAACCCCCGGACGAACCACGGCGGATTTGAGGGCAATATCGGTGATGCGATTAATCTCGATGCCGGGGGAAATTTCAATCCAGAGGGAAGCATCCCCGGGTAAGGGTAAAAATCCTTGGGCGACTGTACCGATGTAAGCGGCGTGTTGAAGCTGTAAATTGTCAAGATAAACGTAACTGCGAAGTTCTACACCCAAGCTGATTTCTCCCTCTTTCTGTCCTCTAGCCAATCCCCATTCCAACCCGGGAGCGATGATTAATCAATCCTTAATTAGGGCTTAGGCATTACCATCTTTCACTATAGTATAGAATTGGTGGCCTTTAAATTTGCCTGATAGAAAGGGTAAAAAACTATAATTATGGGGACAAACTCAGGGAAAAACCAGCATGACGATTCTTTTAGGGGGAGATATCGGGGGAACTAAAACAATCCTGCGTTTAGTGGATTGCCAAAACTCACCGGATAGTCCCCAACCCCTGCTAACTACTCTCGATCAAGAAACTTATCCTAGTGAACAATACCCCGATCTGGTGCCGATCGTCCGGCAGTTTTTGGCCCGACAAACTACTATTCCCGCGGTGGCAAAAGCTTGTTTCGGTATTGCAGGTCCGGTGGTTAACAATAGTTCCGAATTGACTAATTTAAGTTGGTCTCTAACTGGCGATCGCCTAAGCCGAGATTTGCAGATTGAGGAAGTAAAATTAATTAATGATTTTGCGGCGATCGGTTATGGGGTGTTAGGATTAGCCCCAGAGGAGCTGCACAATCTACAGTCGGCCCCGACAGTACCGGATGCCCCGATTGCGGTTATCGGTGCGGGGACGGGGTTAGGAGAGGGTTTTTTGATTCCCGTCTCGAAGGGTAAATATCGGGTGTTTGGTAGTGAGGGTTCCCACGCTGATTTTGCCCCTCGATCGAGTTTAGAATATCAACTATTAAATTATCTCTTGGAACTCTATAATATCGAGCGAATTTCGGTGGAGCGAGTGGTTTCTGGCCCCGGAATCACTTCTATCTATCGATTTCTCCACGATAGTAACTATAGTCAGTCATCACCGGCCATGGCGGAAATTTACCGCACTTGGTTAGCAGAAATGGGTAAAACGCAAAAAACCGTCGATTTAGCGGCCAAAATTGCCAGTTTTGCCCAAGATAACTCGGATGATCTCTGTTATCAAACCATGAAAATTTTTGTCGAGGCCTACGGTGCGGAAGCGGGCAATTTAGCCCTCAAGTTGCTTCCCTACGGAGGATTATACATCGCGGGGGGGATTGCGGCCAAAAATCTTCCCCTAATGACCGAGGGTAGCTTTATGAAGGCTTTTCGGGCTAAAGGTCGGATGAGGGAGCTATTAAGCAATATTCCCGTCCATATCGTTCTTAATGCTCAAGTGGGACTGATGGGGGCGGTTTACTGTGCTAGTCAGCTATGAGGGAGGGTTTAGTGGAGATGGCTAGGGATTATTTTCAGGTGGTGATTCGGTAGTAGTGATGGAGGCTTAATCCTTTCCTTTGCTGTGCATTAGAACTCTTGCAAATTAATTATATGTTATGATGGTAGGCTAACTAATTTTTTGGGAAAATTAGCCAATTAGTGCATTTTTTCTGAATGAAAACCTGAAGTTTTACTTTTAACTCAAAACTCTTTATATATGCTTTAATTTGGTTATCAAAACCTCTTTATTTAAGCTGCAGAAACCATCTCAATTTTTATTATTGAGAATAAATTATCCTTGACTGGATTAATGTTTGGCAACTTTTAAGAAGTTGCTATAACTATTCTTAACTCATAGTTATAAATAGTCGTCAAAAAGTTAACTTTTAAACTATATATTCGACGACAATTCCGATATTTACGCGATAATATTTTCAAGATTTTGAGTTTCCTATTTATAGGTTAAATGATAATCCTTTCTTTGGCTAAAGCATTGTTATACTCCTTTTATAACTCTGTTAATTTTCTATTTTTCGGTTTCTTTTTCGGTGTATAACCATTACTATGGTATGTATCTATTCCCTGATAATTATTGTCTTCTCTGCTGGGAGTTAAAGGATGAAACCGAACTCGACTTTTTTAAAATAAACTAAAATCGTGACCTCTACCTTTCCCACAACAGACACAGATAATTTCCTCGGTATTTTTATCAGCTACTAATTGGGATTTTAAAGTATGATAACTTCTTTTACCACAAAAAAATTTTTCTGTTTCTTTTTGAGGCGTTCCCTGGGAGTTTCCGTTACATCCATTACCGTTATGACCGGTATCTCTGCTTGATTGAGTAAAGCTTTTTTTCCTTTTAAACGGAAGTTTCCCGATTGTAAAAGCATTTTTTCCGTCTTATTTACAATCCGACATATAGTTGATTCTGATAGTTCCCAGCTTGTACCAATGTGAAAATAT
>NZ_JBLZRT010000024.1:0-5845 GCF_048564745.1 Microcystis sp. | reverse complement strand
TGACTTAGTTCTTAGGCAAGCTTGCGATCGATTGGGATTAAAAGGAATTTCTACCCATTCATTCCGGCGAACGGCTTTAACCAGAATGCACTTAGCGGGGGTTCCACTAAGAACGATTCAAAGAATATCAGGGCATTCATCCCTAGCGGCCCTATCGGTTTATCTGGAAGTCACCGATGAAAACGTCCGGGACGCGGTAAATCTGATTTAATGCGATCGAGTGCCAATTCTTTAGATAGAGTGCCAATTCTCAAAGTGTCTATAGTGGCTAGACATTGGCTATACAATTGGCTATCCTATGAATAGACAGATAGACAACGGATAGACAAATATGGCACGCGACAAATTAATCACAATCAGGATTGAATCGGAAAAAAGGAAAGCTTTTGGGGACTTGGCAAAAAGCCAAAACACTGACACAGCCTCACTTCTATATGATTTTATTAATCAATGTCTATCCGGGAAGATAGACATTGGGATAGTCACGGGAAAAAAGCAGTGGATAGACAAGATAGACAATCAGATAGGCAGTGACCGGATAGACAAATTAGAGGCAACTACTCAAAGACTAGACAACCGACTAGACACAATAGCCAAAAAACTAAACGACTGGATAGAGGCAATTGACGATCGCCTAACCGATTCTGATCAAGGATTATCTGACAAAATCACTAGCTTAGAACATAGGCTAAATGCCCTAGCTATTCAGTTGGATAGTCAAGAGATAGACACAGATAGACAAAAGGATAGCCAAAAGGAAAACCCCGATATGGAACCCCTCCTAAAAAGAGAGCGAGAGGCTTCGATCGCCACTTCCCCCCTTCCCCCCATTGAGGAAACTTCCCCCCTTCCCCCTCTGGCCCAACCGGCGATCGGAACCGTGACCCCGGAAGTTTCACCGTCACCACCGTTACCACCGGACGCGATCGCTTCCATCGATGGAACGGTTGAGAGTGTAGAACCTAACTCATCTATTGAGACGGTAGCGAGTGCGATCGAGTCCGTGACTGATTCAAAACCGTGGTACACCATCGATGACTTACTTGACTGCCATTATTCCGGTTGGCCCAAAACCAAAGAAGGGTTACGAAAAAAAGCGTTAACAGAATGTTGGCCCAGACGGACGCGGCGCGGCAGCAAGGGCAACCCTTACGAGTATCAAGCCGTGTTACCTGAGTGACACAGCTTCACCCTGTACCACTGGTCACAACCTAGTCAGGTACAGGGTTAGAAAAAGTGTAGGTTCTTTTTCGGACCTTTCGATCGCACCCCGTCCCGGCGCGCTTTTCCTCTAGAGACAAAAAATTTTTATACCTTTGTTGAGAGTGTACTGAGTAGTAGTACGAAAATGTGTACCTTTGGCACACACAAAGTGTCACACTAACTGGCACAAATACACTTGTATTATCAATTGCGTTGAAACACTTCTCACGGCAAAAATGCCCAAAAATCCGCAATTTTTTCGGTTTTGGTTTTGGGGGGATTTTTGATTAAGGAACACGGGGGTTATCCCAATAAACAGACTATTACGGGGGGTGTTCCACATTACGCAGCAATCTCGCTTGAGTCTTCTAGAGATTCCCGATCCCTCTCTAACCAGCGATCGAATACCTCACCCCGGCCGTCAGCGAGAGGGTCACAGCCACGGTAAACCCGTTGACGGCTGCCGTCCGGGAACCGGCGATGAGAGACATAGCTAAGTTTCAGTCCCAAGACCGCTAACAGCCTTTGAGCGAAAGCGATCGGAGTGTCCCCCATTGATAGGGTAAATCCCAGAATTGATTTAATTTGAGAAACCGGTATTTTTTTAAGCGTCTCAAACCATTCAGCAAGGTCATCGCTCGTAAACTCTCGATCGCTGTCTAAAAACTGTTCTATGTTTAGAACTTTTAACAGATTAATTTTTGCTGATAAAAGCGATCGGTTCATGTCTGGTTTAAAGATTTTACCCTCACCATTTTCTAGAGAGTCATCGATTTTTTTGCTATCCCGATCAGCTAAAAACTGATTGCCTACAGATAAAAAGTAATGCAGCCTTATCTTTGGATACCAGTTATCATCATCTTTGGTGATTAATTCATCGGTGAGATTAATCCCGTAGGTTCTCTCGATCCGTGCGCGTTTTAATTGATTTCTTTCCCCTTCTGTTAGTTCTCTTTTTTCCTTAAGGGAATCATACTCGCAATTGCTTAGGCTGTCAGCATTAAGCACGGCTTTTTTATGCCCTGAATAGTTCTCATTCTTAGCTGATTTTATGTCATCCTTTAATGACTCGATCGATTCCTTGTCACCGGGCGCGATCGGAGTAATTTTATATCCTTCATCCTCTAGTTTTCTCATTAGCGATTCCCGATAGTTTTTTGCCTCTAGATTGATTTTAACTGCATTTTTAGCCCATAGGGAGAGACTAGGGGAATACTTGTCACCATCTTCTAAAAAGCTAAATTCTGGAATCTCTCTTAAGCCTACAGATTGCAGTGTTCTGATCGTAAATTTAGCCTTAAAATGTTCCCCTGCTAATAGTTGTTTTAGGTCGGTTGAACCGTTCCCAATTCTGTTAGGGGAATACTCGGAAACCCAGATATAGCGGGGAATATCAGCCCTTACCCGTGCCAATGTTTGAGCCAAACTATCCACTGATTGAACACCATGAGAGATAGCGAAAACAGCATCAAAGTGATTACCATCTATACTGATTCCCGTCTCGATTACGGGGGAACAAATTACCAGATCATACTGAGACAAAATCTGGTTTAAGTTACCCATACAACCGTAAGCAGGGTGAGAGCGATCGGATACACTCTCGCTGTCTATTCTCAGGATTTTTAGATTAGGATATTTTTTCTTAAAGTAGTATTCTAGATTGCGGGTTCCCCAATTCGATTTATGCTTTTGGCCGTCCGTGTGAACAATCACTTTTTGACCTCTATTTACAGCGATTTCTAACTCTTGAATCAAGCTAGAGGGATTGTTCCCACCGAAAAGGTATAGATTCCTTTTAAGGGGGGATTTATAGCTGTTCTCAATGACATAAGTAGGCAAGGAATAGCCGATCAAAGATTGCACATAACTGATAGCATTCATAGATAAATCAGCATCGGATAGGTAGATTTTTCCCCCTGTACTCACTGCAATCCTGAATAATTCTCGTAGGCAATCGATAATTTTTACCCTGTATTTTTCGCAGGTAGGGCTATTCAATAAATGCCAGAAAACCTGCTCACACTCATCTATGATTATCGTGGTATTTTCCCAATCAAGGGGATTAAATTTAGGATTAGCCTTGCCATGTAAGCTATCAACGCATAACACATATCCTAATAGGCTACCATCTTCACTTGTTACCAATTCCGATCGATAGTTCACCCCGAACCGGCGCGACAATTCTAACCCCAATTGTACCCGGTGAGTGAGTACCAAGACTCGATCGCCCTTGGCCAATAGCGGCGCTATTTTTGCCGCTATAAACTCAGTCTTACCCGTCCCCTTGGGCGCTTTAATCCCTATGATTTTGGCATTCTCAGGGGGATTAAGAGATTGAGAGATATATCTCTCATTTATCTTTAAATCAGGTGTTAGAGCGGAAAAATTCTCAATCTTATAAGCATCTAAAGAGATTCTCTCAGAGAATACCCGATCAAGAGCCTCTATCCCCTGACTAACTACAAAATCATCGATCCCCTTCCAGTAATCGGACCATCGGGCTACGGATACTTTGCATCCCTTGTACCCTAGAAGTTTCCCGGTTTTTTCTATCGCACGCCGGACATTTTTGATTGTCTTAGGCTTGCTATCCTGATCAAAGAAAAAGACGACTTCCCGGCCTCCCCCGCAAAATGGCAGCAGTTGGGGGATTAAATAGGGCAGCCCGATCGCGTTCCCCCATTCCTTATCTTGCCTAAAACCTGAGTAAATCCCCGGCAGTGCTATGGCAGCGTAACCGGCGGTAAGTAGGGACCCTGCTTTTTTGGCCCCCTCGGTAATCAGGAGAGCGATCGAGGGGTTATCGAGGACCCATTGCCAAAATGTCACACCGGGTGTGTCAGTGTCTTTTGTTGGCAGTAGGCAATAGGGCGCGATTCCATATTTATCGCCTATTGCTTGCCAGATATCATCCGGCACTCTGAGAGCGAAGATTTCTGTAGGGCATTTAGCGGGGTGTTCATACTTAAGGGGTTTAGATTTTTGGCCTTTGGCCGTTAACTGCCTAACCAGTTGACTCTTACTCCATCCATCGGGGTTTATGCCCTGGTTTAGGCATAAGCTTTTTAGCTGATCTAAGGTCATCCCGTCTAGATCAATTCGTGGCTTGTCGGGTTTCAAGCATCCCCACCGGGATGGCTGCCCGGTGAGTATGTCAATGCCACTGGCCCACCATCCCCCGGACTCTAGATGACTGTATTTTCGTATCCATCCCGCGCCTAACCGCCCATTGTTTAGCCTCTCGCTATCGGGTAAACCATACAGAAGGGACTCATAGGCCGCGTCCCCCGACAGCGACTCTACATTTAACTCGATAATATCGGGGTGAACGGCGCTCGATCGCCATTCTTGGAAGTGAGAGGCTCTAACCATTGCCGCGGCCTCCCTGTTTCCCTAACTTGCGATCGAATTCATCCTGACTAACCCATCGCTGAAACCGTCCACAATCCCCACAGTCAAGCCGGTAACTGTGAGGGTTCCCGGTCGATCGATCGACCGGCGTGATAATTCCTTGTTTACCCTGACAACCCTGACAAGGATTTTTAAGCCGGCACTCGATCGGTTTCCCGTCCGGTCTTTGCTTTTTGGTAAGCTTCGCGAAGATTCCACACTTATCACAGCGATAGAGGGCGCGGACCGGGCCAGACTCTACTAATTCGCTTAAATTTTGGCACCGGGGACATTTTGCCGATGATTCCAGATTATGGTAGAATTTACTATAATGACCACTTCGCGATAAATCTTTCTTGTCGGTTAAGCAAACTTTGTCAAGTTTGCTAAAGTTTGATAAGTTATACATAATTATATCTACTACCCGGGCAAAAACGTTACTAGCGTTCCGGGTTTTTTAATAATAACCGATATCTGATAACTGATAACTGACAACTGATAACCGATAACTGATAGTTAAATCCGAAAAAATTGCGGTTTTGACTATTCCGATTAATCGGGGTCATCCCCATTAAAAAAGGCAAAAACCCGCGCTGCCTTTTTGATTGTGGACTCGATCGAGTTTTGGATGTTCTCCAGATTCTCGATATAAAGCTTTTTTTGTCCCTCTGGTAAGTCGTTATGAAGGGATTTTTTGAACAGCCACAGATAACGCTCGATCGCCACTAAGTCCATGTAAATATCACCGGCCGTGTTTTCCGTGTCTTCTCTTGTGAGGTTGTTAGTCATCTTTTTTACTCCTATTAATGATTGTTTACTGATAACTGAATACTGGTGATTAATCCTGTAACTCCCAATTATTCTCGATTAATCCCAGATTATCGTTAACTACCTCTATCACTTGTCCCCCGTCATTTTCGATGCTGATATTGGCATACAAATCATCGAGAAAAGATAAAGCCTCTTGTTGATTTTTAGCCGCGATTGTGACCTCAATGGTGAGGGGTAAAATTGCTGTGTATTCCTTCATGTTTCCTCCTATCGGGAGGGGATACCCCCCCGATTGCTATCTATCTAGAGTGCGAATTTCTTTTGAGCGCTAATAAATAGCGTGGTAGCGATCGCTCGTTTATCTTCCCCTTCTACTCCGATGGTTACGTCAACCTGATCGAGACAAAATTTATAAAGTTTAGCCATTTCAGTCACATAGTTGGCAATCTCACGCTTTTGGCTATTAGATAAGCTAGATTGC
>NZ_JBLZRT010000023.1:0-9590 GCF_048564745.1 Microcystis sp. | reverse complement strand
TCCACCTAGGGCCATGAAGGCGCAGGGGAAGAGTAGTAAACCAGACCAACCGATGAAGACGAAACGGTCTCTTTTGAGCCAGTCATCGAGAGCATCAAACAGCCCTCTTTCTGGGGCGCGTCCGACAGCAATGGTCATGGGGGTTTTCTCCGAAAAATGTATATTATTGCTAAGATTCCGCCCTCTCTTCTCCATCTATCCGAGCAGGCGAGCAGATGTGTTGAAGAATTGTGAGAAATCTTTACTTTTCTTAACTTACACTATATTGGGAAAAATGACCAATATTTTTTAGGTCGATCTTAAGAAAATCTAAAATTTTTTCGGGGAGACCGCTTGCTGGGCGACGTTCGGCGAAGCTCAGTCGAGCCGTTGCGGGAGGAGACCACTTCGTGCGCGTTGCGGGGGGATTTGGGGAGATGGGGAGATATGCCGCCTCAATTGCTTGGTATTGTCGTCTTCACGTCTTGAGTGGAATGCTAGACCCCTCTGTGCGGTAATTATGCCTAAATTGAGGTGATTAAACCCCACAGTGCGCTATTAAGTCTTATTAAGGGGTGTTAGACCGATGGAAGTGGGATAGTAGGATAAAAGAACCACCATTTAAGCTAAACATCGCCAGGTATTTAGGGACTTGCGTAGGAATGATATCCCAGCCAGACAATCGCTCTGTAGAAGAATCAGACCAGCCCTAAATGGTGCATTATCAAAGCGCAAGTCCCTTAGCTTAAGTGGACTTGTTGAACTAAGAATCCCTCGCTCAGGAAGAAATTTATGGTGACAGTAACGCAAGCTGGGACTACAAGCTGTTCCACGACAGTGGTTAGGGGACTAGATCGGCAACTCATTGCTCAAATGAATCGACTTGTCTCAGGTGCTTTAGTTGATTTTTCTTCCCCCAAGATCAGGCTTGGACAAGCAGTTTGGCCATTCTTACAACCAGCGGCTAAACGCGCCCTAGATCGGGCAGTTGCCAATCGAGGCCAGACTCTGATTGTCAACTCCGCTTATCGGACTATTGCCCAACAACTACTTCTTTTTCAACAAGCTCAGGCGAATCGATGTGGCATTACTATCGCTGCTGAGCCAGGAAAGAGCAACCATCAAAGTGGATTAGCTCTCGATATTGAAGATCATGCAGGCTGGCGACCTTTCCTAGAAGCTCAGGGCTGGAAGTGGCTAGGTCCATCAGATCCGGTTCATTTTGACTTTAAAGGTGCTGGGGTTCGTGACATCCGCTCAACTGCTATCCTGGCGTTCCAGCAACTGTGGAATCAAAACAATCCCAATGACAGGATTGCAGAGGATGGGCAGTGGGGTCCAAATACCGCCGCTCGTCTCGGTAAATCTCCTGCTAATGGCTTTGCTAATGGTCCGACTCTGGACACAGGGGTTAATGGTGGGGGTAGCGTTGAACTAGGAGATCGCTTATTGCAACTCACGCGCCCACTTCTGGAAGGAGATGACGTGCGCCAAGTTCAGCAAGCATTAGTCCGCAATGGCTTCCAGTTAACAGTTGATGGTTTCTTTGGTCCAAAGACAGAAGAAGCAGTTAAAGCATTTCAACAACAGAAACAATTGCAACCGGTTGATGGCATCGTTGGACCTGCCACGCTTGCGGCGTTGGGACTCTCATCTTCCTAAAGGCAAACTGACTTCAATAATCCTGAAAACTAGCAAAAAACAAAATGCAAGGAGAATTTGCACAATGATCGGTCCAACCTTACGTTTATTTGACGGATTTGACCATACTTCTCCTCAACTTCGAGACGAAGTGATGGAACTGCAAGAACTGCTCAATGCCAAAGGAATTGCTGTCGTTATTGATGGCTTCTTTGGACAGGCAACCGAAATGGCTGTCAAACAATTTCAACGCTCTCGTGGTTTGGATGATGATGGAATTGTCGGTCCGCTGACTTGGGCAGCGTTATCAGACGAGCAACCTCCCAATCTTGAACTTGTATTTACCACGACGATTGCTCGCAATGATGCTTCCATGCTCAGACAATTAGAAGCCGCTCAACAGTTCAGAGCTTTTATTGAAGAAGGAGCTAACCAACAGGGCTTTCCCATTGCTGTTATTGCGGGCATTGGTTCGCGAGAATCTCACTGGGGATTACTCTTAAATCCACCTGGCCCTTCTGGTACGGGAGATTTTGGTCACGGTCGGGGACTGATGCAAATTGATGACCGTGCTTTTCCTCAGTTTATCTCTACTGGTAAGTGGAAAGATCCCAGAGAGAACATTCTCTTTGGCTGTCAAGTCCTTGCTGACAACCGAGCTTTTATGCAACGCAAGACTAATTTGCAAGGCAAAGAGCTTATCCGTGCCGCTTTAGCTGCATACAATTCTGGACTTGGAAATGCCCTAAGAGCTTTGCGCGATCACGGAGATGTTGATTTCTTCACTGCTAACCGGAATTATGGCAAAGATACTCTCAGTCGGGCTGGATGGTTCCAGTTACATGGTTGGAGTTGACTAACAAAGCTGTAGGGTGCGTTCCCCACGACAACTCCTAATTACTCCGCCAATAAATTCCTGGGAACGCACCAAGATTATGGACTTTGAGCAAGCGATCGCATCTTTAGGGTGCGTTCCCCGAAGCCTTTGGGTTTTGCCAACCAGATTTAGACAGAACTATAATGACAATTGTGCTTAACCATGTACAACTCTGATGAGCGTCAACATTGTCAACTTTAGTGAAGCCCGAAAAAACTTTAAATCTGTAATAGATACAGTAGCCAATGATAAAAACTGTACTGTCATTGTCAGAGGAGATACAGAAGATGTTGTTATCATGTCTAAAAGTTATTATGACAGTCTGATGGAAACAGTTTATCTCTTAAGCTCTCCAGCTAATGCTCAACATTTGCAAGAAACGATCGCAGAATATCAAGCAGGTAAAACACAAGAACATGATTTAATCGATGCGTAAGTTGGCTTGGGGTAGCTGTAGGGTGCGTTCCCTGATGCAACTCCTACTGCTGCACCGATAGATTTTTGGGGAACGCACCATGCTCATTCATTCAAGCAAGTGATTGCCAGCTAACAACGCCTCTGCACAGCAACTGCCGAGAGTTAATCGGTTATGATGCTAGGGTTATCCCCACAGTGAACAGCAATCAGTGAACTGAAAACCCACATCTGATCACTAATACCCTAAAACCCCAACACCCAAGCCCTGCTATACAATGGTTTTTGACTTGTTTTTTGGAAGGGAACGCTAAACTATGTATTCGATCGATATTACCCTGAAACTGTCCCCCATCCCCATTTCCGTGCAGCGCAAGGAAGAAGCGGGAGCAGACGCTTTGTATCAAACAATTATTAACGCTATGCGATCGCCAAATCCCGAATTATTAGAATTAACCTGCGAAAAACAAACCGATAAAAAGGTGGCGGTTTTGAGCGATCAGATCAGTGCGGTGATTGTGTCACAAAAATCCGGGGCTGCCTCCACTGGTAGAGCGCCGGGGTTTGTCGCTTTAGCCACAGAATAGTTCTTGAATCAGTTATCAGTGAGCAGTAACCAGTAATCAGTGAAAAGAAAACGGCAACCGCCTACATAACACTTTCCACTGAAAACTCAAAACTCAAAACTGATAACTGATAAGCTGTTCATAATTTAAATTGCTTGTTGAGACGAGGCAAGAGGCACTCTTGCAAGAGGCAACAGTAAAGGGATTGGAGGAGATTCGGCTGATCATTAAGAATAAGTGGTTTAAATAGGGTTTGCGGCAAAAAGTACGGGCGAAGCATTCGGATAGAAAATCTACGGTTTCATCGATAGGTTATTGCCCGAATGCTTCGCCCCTACAGGACTCAGGCCGATGAAGACGCAAGGTTTGGAAGCACGATTCTCTCAAAATCTTGTACCTGTGGGAGCAAGAAAAGCCACAAAACCCCTATCTTGCCTACATTTCACATTTATTCAGCAAGCCCTAAATAAGTCTTAGCTTAACTGATAACTGATAACTGATAACTGATAATTCATGACTATAAAAGTAAAAGACCTCTGGTTTAGCTGGCCGAATGGGAAATCAGTATTAAATGGCTGCTCTTTGCAAGTTCCCAGAGGAGAATTTTGGATGTTGTTGGGGACAAATGGCAGCGGTAAATCAACCCTGCTGCGGCTCTTAGCGGGATTATTAAAACCTAGTCGCGGGGAAATAGAGATACCTAACCCCCTCGGTTTTGTTTTTCAAAATCCCGACCATCAGTTAGTTATGCCAACAGTGGGGGCAGATGTGGCCTTTGGGTTGGTATCCGAGGGTTTATCCACGCCGGCAATTCGGGCCCGGGTGCGGGAATCCCTAGGGGCGGTGAATTTATTAGAAATGGAAAAACGACCGATCTATGCTCTCAGTGGCGGACAAAAGCAAAGAATCGCCATTGCGGGGGCTTTAGCTCGTCATTGCGAGGTTTTGCTCTTTGATGAACCCACCGCCCTTTTGGATGGGGATACCCAAATAGAATTAGTCTCTCAAGTGCAGAACTTGGTCAAAAACCGAGGTATTACGGCCCTTTGGGTGACGCATCGCCTGGAGGAATTGGATTACAGCGATGGGGCATTTTTGTTAGAGGGGGGCAAGGTAACGGATCGGGGAAATGCCCTAGAATTAAAAGCGAGATTATTGGCAAGTGCGGCGGGAGAATCCTAAATTTTTGTTAATATCATTAGGATGCTGTTTTTTAGAACTGCCCTTAATGCTACACCAATTACTCTCAAAGCCATGGTTAATTCTTCTGATCGTTCCCTTCTGCTGGTTGACGGCTACAACGTCATCGGTGCTTGGCCGTCCCTGAAAAAAATCAGCGATCGCCACGGTCTCGAACCGGCGCGAGACAAGTTAATTGAAACCCTAATCGGTTACACCCACCATCAGGGTTATCAAACCCAAATCGTCTTCGATTCCTACCTTCAAGATACCCCTGGCAGCCAGGAACGCTACACTAACCATTTATCGGTTTATTTTACCGCCCACGCTCAAACCGCCGACACCTATATAGAGAAAACCTGCGCCGATTTTTGGCACGATCGCGCCCCAGCTATCGGACGGATTATCGTCGCTACCTCTGATAATGCCCAAAAAATGACCGTTATGGGTTATGGGGCCCAGTGGATTTCCGCTCAACGTCTGGAAATCGAGGTGGATTTAACCGGTCGTCGTCTGAGAAAATCCCAGAGTTCTTCTCAAAGTCCCAAAGGGCGTTTTTTATTCCATTCTCTCGATGCTCAGGTGCAACAGAAATTAGAGAAAATGCGCCACGGAATTAGTTATCAAAAACCTTGACAAATTACCCCAAATATGTATCGACAAAATCCCCATTAGAGGCACAGGTAACTGTGTCTCTAAGCTTTTCAAGGTCAGTTGCGGTCTGGGGGATTTTGTCAAAAGCTGGCCCATCTAAACCACTGGTTTCACAGTTGCAATTCTGCTAAACCTAAATAATAAATTCCCGTGGGTGTCACTTGGAAGCGACAGGGTAAAACCTTGACTCCTTTAGCCACTGCTTGACGTAATAACTGCCCATATTTAGCATCTTTACTATCCCCCGGAGCAAACCGGTCACAATCACCCCGATTAATAAAGTAGAGCATAATCGCCTCCGCTGCCGGCAATAAAGCCATTAATTCCTGTAAATGCTTCTGTCCTCGCGTGGTGACAGTATCGGGAAAAAGTGCCGTTTCTCCCTGATTCCAAGTGGTATTTTTAACCTCGATATAGGTGAGGGAATTATCCCCATGGGTCAACAGAAAATCAATTCTACTGCCGTTATTTTGACCGTAGGCCACTTCCGATCGCACCTCGGTGTCATTTTTGACCAAATCGGGAAAAACTCCTTGCAACAGGGCATTTTTCACCACCTGATTAGGAAGATTGGTATTAACTCCCACCCAAGTCTCCCCCAGTTGAATCATCTCCCAGGTATAAGCTAATTTTCGCTTCGGGTTATCACTGCGAGAAAGATAAACCGGTTGACCTTCTACGCATACATCCGTCATTGGTCCGGTATTAGCGCAATGGGCCGTAGTTAATTCTCCGTTGTCCAGTTGTATATCGGCAAAAAAGCGTTTGTAACGTTTAATTAAAATACCCTTGACAAGAGAAGGGTATGTGTGAACTAACAAAGAAGTCATCAAATTTTCGCCGAGGAATACAAAGTAAAGAATAGCCTTTTTTTGGGATATTAACCTGAAGACAGGAGACCTTTCAGTTATCAGTGAACAGTGATCAGTAAACAGTAATCATAGTATTTTCCTTTATTCGTAGCAGGCATTTTACTCTCTTGGGTTTGGTGGGTAAAATGTATTCTAAAATACAGTTCTGCTGGCGAGCAAATGGAACGAACCACAAAGACACAAAGGACACAAAGATTGATCGGTCTTATATAAGTTAAACTTATCACACAAAGAATAAGAGAGCCGGCATTTTACTCCCCTCTCCCTTTGGTTGTGGGGGTAAGGGAAATTAACCATCTCTGCGATTACTTTTGAAAAATGGCATCAGTGACAAAAAAACGGCAATTTTCTACTTAAGACTGTCCACTAAAAACTAACATCTGATCACTGATAACTGATCACTGATCACTGATCACTGATAACCGTTCAGGTACAATAAAACCTTGAGGCTTAATAGATATTGAGATTATGGGTAACACTTTCGGACGACTATTTCGGGTTTCCACTTTTGGAGAATCTCACGGGGGTGGGGTAGGAGTGGTTATCGATGGTTGTCCCCCGCGCTTAGAAATTTCCGAAGAGGAGATTCAAATCGATTTAGACCGTCGCAAACCGGGACAAAGCAGAATCGTGACCCCGCGTCGGGAAAATGACATTTGTGAGATAATTTCGGGCGTTTTTGAGGGCAAAACCCTCGGTACACCGATCGCTATTTTAGTGCGGAATCAGGATGCTCGCTCGCAAGATTACAACGAAATGGCCGAGAAATTCCGACCTTCCCATGCGGATGCCACCTACGAAGCAAAATACGGCATTCGCAACTGGAAAGGAGGAGGCAGATCTTCGGCCCGAGAAACCATCGGCCGGGTGGCAGCAGCAGCGATCGCCAAAAAAATCCTTAAATCTATCTATAATGTCGAGATTATCGGCTATGTGAAGCGAATTAAAGATATTGAGGCAATCATCGACCCCAACACCGTCACCCTCGACGAGGTGGAAAGTAATATAGTGCGTTGTCCCAACGGGGAAACGGCCGCCCAAATGATCGCCCTGATCGACCAAATTCGCCTGAATAAGGACTCGATCGGCGGTGTGGTGGAATGTGTAGCCAGAAATGTGCCGAAAGGTCTAGGAGAACCCGTTTTTGATAAGCTAGAAGCCGATTTAGCTAAAGGGATGATGTCCTTACCCGCGAGTAAGGGATTTGAAATCGGATCGGGATTTGCGGGAACCTTCTTAACCGGCAGCGAACACAATGACGAGTATTTTATCGATGATAACGGGGAAATTCGCACCACGAGCAATCGTTCGGGGGGTATCCAAGGGGGAATCAGTAACGGTGAAAATATTATTATCCGCATCGCTTTTAAACCCACCGCAACTATCGGTAAAGAACAAAAAACCGTGACGCGCAGCGGGGAAGAAACCACCCTGGCAGCCAAAGGAAGACACGATCCTTGCGTTTTACCCCGGGCCGTCCCAATGGTAGAAGCGATGATGGCTTTGGTATTATGCGATCATCTGCTCCGTTTTCAGGGACAATGTACGATTAGCGATCGCTTTTTCTAAACCTTTACTCGCAATGAAATTTTTATTCCTTCATTCCAATTTTCCCGCCCAATTTCGCCATTTAATCACGGTTTTGGCTCAAGACCCCGGAAATCAAGTGATTTTCGGCACTACCAGGCAAGAGGGAGAGATAGCGGGGGTAAAAAAATTTATTTACAAGGAAAGTCGCGCTGTTTCTCCCCAAACCCATCATTATGTCCGTCCCCTCGAAAGTGCGGTTTTACAAGGTCAAGCGGTTTATGCTGTTTGCCAACAACTGAAAAATCAAGGTTTTTATCCCGATATTGTCTATGCACATTCTGGCTGGGGGCCGGGTCTATTTATCAAGGATATTTTCCCGAAAACTAAGTTTTTAGCCTATTTTGAATGGTTTTATCATGCCCATGGTTCCGATGCTGATTTTGATCCGGCGGATCCCCTCAATGCTGATGCCGAAGCCCGGATTAGAATTAAAAATGCGACGATCCTCATCGATATGGTCAGTTGCGATCGAGGTTTATCGCCGACTATCTGGCAAAAACAACAATTTCCCAGCGAATTTCACTCGAAACTGACGGTTTTACACGATGGCATCGATACAGACTATTTCTGTCCCCGTCCCGATGTGCAGTTAGTCATTCCAGAGATAGGTTTAGATTTATCCGGTGTTAAGGAGATTGTCACCTATGCAACCCGGGGAATGGAACCCTATCGCGGTTTTCCCCAATTTATGACGGCTGTTTCCCTAATTTTAGCCCGTCGGCCTAACTGTCATGTGGTGATTGTCGGGGAGGATCGAGTCGCTTATGGAAAAACTCTACCGGACGGCAAAACCTATAAACAATTGATGTTAGAAAGCCTTTCTTTAGATTTATCCCGGGTGCATTTTACCGGTTCTCTGCCCTACGGTCAATATAAACAGGTTTTACAGGCATCGGCAGCCCATATCTATCTTACCCGTCCTTTTGTGCTGTCTTGGTCAATGTTAGAGGCTATGGCCATGGGTTGCGTCGTGATTGGTTCCGATACTCCCCCCGTGCGAGAATTAATTACCGATGGGGAAAATGGTTTATTAGTGGATTTCTTTTCTCCTCAACAAATAGCCGATCGCGTCGATGAAGTGTTAAATTATCCCCAGGGTTGGCAAAATCTGCGTTTAAATGCTAGGGAAACTATCAAGCAACGCTACGACCTCAAGCAATGTTTACAGGAGCATCTAGATTGGTTATTGAGTTGATGAAATGAGAGCATTTTCAAAAAAATACTGTCTTTTAAAGGATTAATATCGCTATTAAATTCTTTCTCTTACAATCCTAATTCCTTGCCAAGCAGGAATATTATACCAATTCTCCAAAGTCTGACTACAGAAGTTTAATCCTCCTAAATCCCCCTTAAAAAGGGTGACTTAAATTCGATGTGTAGTTTTCATTTAGAGAAATGGTATTACCTGCTCGTCTTTCTTCTATGGTATAGAACGAGTTAGTTAGGACGCTTTCAATTTTCAAACTCTTATCGGTCAAGGGTTTCAGCGATTGATTGTCCTAACCACCCCGCTCTTTGCTATAATAATACGGAGGCTATGAAACGGTTAAAAACTTGTTCCCTTTTGATGGAATATTGAAAATTTAATTCTTGGCATTCTGCAACTGTTAAGTTAACCCATAATCTTTAGATAGGCGGAAAAAATCACCATTTTCTATTGTTATGTTGATTCAATAATTTTGGCTCTTCCGAACTTGTCATGTAAAATTAAATAAAAAACAGACAATTATTGCTGACCAATAAAACAATAATTTATCTTTAAAAGCTCACTATGCTTGCAATACAGCAATTTATTGGTTAAAATATAAACAGCCAAGA